>DURG01000169.1 GCA_012837465.1 Propionibacterium sp.
CCACCACGGTGGCGGCGTACTCACCCAGCAGCAGCGGCGCCTCGTGCACCTCCCGGACCTGACGGGCCGGCGGCTCCCACTCGCCGCGGCTGATCATCCGTTCCTGATCTACCAGCCATCCTTCGGCGTCGATCCGGGTGACGAAGGTGATCGGAGCGCTGTGCCGACTTCCGTCGGGGCCGGTGTAGCGCGCCCGGTACCGCCCGCTCGGCAGCTGGCCGACCTCACCGAAGCCGCGCTTGATCTTGGCCCGTGGTCTACCCATGATGCGTCCCTCCCGTCACGGTCCGTAACGGCCACGAGGGGTTCGGGTGGACAAGTGAAGGGGCGCGCGACGTTCCCCACGGTCCGGATGTCGTGGGGAACCGTGGGGAATACGTGGGGAATGGGAGGCCTCTTGAGGCCATCCATGTCCATGAGAGTCCACAACTGAGAAGGACCGAAGTCCTTGTCAGAGGGGATTTGATGTAGTCAGGGGACCATACATCGTTGTGCGCGTGAGAGGAGTTGAACCTCCACGCCCTTGCGGGCACCGGCACCTGAAGCCGGCGCGTCTGCCATTCCGCCACACGCGCATCCGGATCGTTTCCGATCCGACGTCAAACTCTAGCATCCCGCCGCGGGGCGGCACAAAATGGATCAGGGAACGAGGTAGCCCGCGGCGCGGTACAGCTCGTACCACTCTGGGCGGCTGAGCTCGACGTCGGCCCCCGCCGCGGCCTTGGTGACGCGCTCCGGCGTGGTGGTGCCGAGCACCACCTGGATGTTGGCCGGGTGGCGGGTGATCCAAGCGACGGCGATGGCCTCGGGCGCCACGTCGTACTTGGCCGCGAGCCGGTCGATGACCTCGTTGAGCTCCGGATACTCCGGGTTGCCAAGGAACACGCCGTTGAAGAAGCCGGCCTGGAACGGCGACCACGCCTGGACGGTGAGGTCGTGCACGCGGCAGTAGTCGAGGATGCCGAGGTCGAGGCTGGCCGACTGCTCGACGCCCACCATGTTGGCCGCCACGCCCTGCGCGACGATCGGTGCATGCGTGATGGACAGCTGCAGCTGGTTCACCACCAGCGGCTGGCTGACGTAGCGGCGCAGCAGCTCGATCTGGTTCGGGGTGTGGTTGGACACGCCGAAGTGGCGCACCTTGCCGGCGGCGCTGAGCTCGTCGAACGCGCGGGCGACCTCCTCGGGCTCGACCAGCGCGTCGGGGCGGTGCAGGAGGAGGACGTCGAGGTAATCGGTCTCCAGGGCGGCGAGCGAGCCGTCGACCTGCTTCATGATGTGCTCGTAGGAGAAGTCGAAGAACGGCCCGTCCTTGTTGATGCCCGCCTTGGACTGGAGGATGATCTCCCCGCGCTCCGACGGCGACAGCTTCAGCGCCTCCGTGAACCGCTGCTCGCAGCCGTGGTACGAGGCCGAGCCGTAGATGTCGGCATGGTCGAAGAAGTTGATGCCCGCCTCGCGGGAGGCGTCGTACAGGGCGCGCACCTCGTCGTCGCTCTTGTCCTGGATGCGCATGACGCCGGTGACGACGGCGGGCACCACGAGGTCGGTGTTGCCAAGGGTGAAGGTCTTCATGCTTCAGCGTATCGCCGCACCGTGGCATCCGGGACCCGAGGCTCAACCCGACACCCGCGCGGCCCCCGGGTCCCGAGGTCAGGCGGCGATGGGCAGGGGGCGGTGACCGGCGCGGGCCAGCAGTTCCTCGTGGACGGCGGCGAGGTCGTAGGAGACCGCGCGGAGGTCGTGCTGGGCGGCCAGGAGTCGCCCGGCGTGCGTGAGGTTGGGCGCGTCGTCGGCGAGGATCGCGCGGGCCTTCACCTCGAACTCGGCGGTGCTGGTGGCGCGGTGCACCGCGGCCTCGTGCAGCCAGCCGTCGTAGACCGGGATGTCGCGCACGAGCACGGGCACGCCGCTGGAGAGCGCCTCGAGCACCACGATGCCCTGGGTCTCCTCGTGTGACATGAAGCAGAACAGGTCCGCCCCCGCATAGGCGTCGCGCACCTCGTCGGGCGATACGTGGCCCATGAGGTGGACGTTGCCGGGCAGGTCCGCCAGCGCGGCCCGCACGTCGGGGGTCATCATGGCCTCGCTGGGCGCGGTGCCGGCCCAGTAGAAGTCGGCCTCGGGCATGCGGCGGGCGAGGTCGAGGAACTCGACGATGCCCTTGCGCACCATCAGGTGGCCCACGCTGAGCACCACCTTGCGGTCCGCCCCGATGCCGTACTTCATCCGGAAGCGGGAGCGGGCGGCGGGGCCGCCGGAGAAGAAGCGCGTGTCGACCCCGTTGGTCAGCACGCGGATGGGGGCCTCGATGCCGTACTTCTCGATGATCCCGCGGGAGTAGGGCGTCGGGGTGACGACGACGTCGCCGCGGCGGTAGACCACGCCCAGCCACTTCTCGAACAGGGGCGCGAAGCTGCGCGCGCCCACCCAGGACTGCTCGAAGTCCTCGCGCGTGGAGTGCGCGAAGACCACGACGGGGATGCCGAACGCCCTCGCCAGGCAGGCGACGAGCACGGAATCGGGGAAGATGGTGTTGAGCTGCACCACGTCGGGGCGGCGCCAGAGCTTGACGATCTGCGAGCCGAGCGCCAGCAGCATCTTGGTCTGGTGGCGCATCGCGGAGCCGACCCCGCTCTTCTCCATCAGGCGCCCGGCGCCCGAGTACAGGCAGACCCGCAGGCCACCCTGCGGCCGCGCCGCCGTCGTCGTCATCAGAGTCCCAGCCATGGGAACACCGCCTTCAGGAGGGCCATTACGCCGGTCGTGTAGAGGAGGACTCCCCATGGTTTGCACAGGAAGATGATTAGGAGATAGGTGCGCCAGCGCATCTGGGTGAGGCCGGCGAGGTAACAGAGTGCGTCGTCGGGTGCGAGGGGCGCCGCGATGGCGATCGCGAAGTACTTGGTGAACTTGGGGTGGTCGAGCCACTTGCCGTAGCGCTCGATGGTGCGTTGCGAGAAGCGGGCGACAAGGAGGTCGCGGCCGATGAGGCGCGAGATGCCGAAGACGATGATGGAGCCCAGCACCGTGGCGAGGTAGGCGTAGATGGTGCCTTCGAGGTGCCCGAAGATGATGGGCGCGGAGATGATGGTGCCGGAGCCGGGGATCAGCGGGAAGACGGCCTCGAGGGAGCCGGCGAGGATGAAGGCGATCGGGGCGAGCGGGCCGAAGGAGTCGACGAACTCACGCAGCGAGGCGACGGACGTGAGGACGCCGCTGGTGAAGCCCAGGACCACGAGCGTGACGATGCCCGCGAGGCCGATCAGCGACATGACGTGGAAGAACCGCTTGAGTCGCTTGGAGCGCTCCGGGTTCGACGGGGTGCTGAGCTCCTCAACGTCCACGGGCACCTCGTCGACGGGTCGCGCTGCCGTGGTCGGCAGCGGCGCGGCTTCCAGGATGGTCATGGCAACCATCCTTCCCGCGGAAGGGTCGGCGCACATCAGGCCAACGTCTCGCACCACCCCCTACTTCGGTTGGATTCTGAGGGGGTGAACCCTGAGGGGGACCCGCTGGTTGAGCCGCCTTCTGCGACGAAGGAGCCAGCCGAGTGTTGAAACAGCAGCGCTGGTTGAGCCGCGCTCTGCGACGAAGGAGCCAGCGCGTGTCGAAACCCGGCGAGCTTCCAATCAACCTTGCCCGCAAACTCACCGGGTTTCGACACGCTGCGCTGCTCGTACCTCGCAGGCAGCGGCTCAACCAGCGGCGTGGGGCTCAACCAGCGGCGTGGGGCTCAGCCGTTGACGATCTCCCAGTGCGGCATCTCGGGCAGCAGCGCCTCGTACTCGGCCACCAACTGGTCCTGGTACTCGCCGCGGTACGTCCCGTTCAGGAACCTGGGCAGCGCCTCCTCGCGGAACCGCCGCCAGCTCTCCCGCTCGGAGCCGGGGAGGATGGGGTAGAACAGCACGCCCTCGCTGTAGGCCGAATCCCGGTCACCCGGGGCGTCGCCGATCAGCATGATGTGGTCGTCGTCGTACTTGCCCTTCGCAGCCCAGCGCACGTGCTCGGCCTTCGATCCCATCTCCTGGCCGGCGATGACCTCCATGTACTTGGCCAGGTCGTGTTCGTGCCATTCGCGCTCGAGGGCCTCCATCGGGGTGGCGGAGACCGTCATGCAGTCGACGTCCTCGGACATGGCCTCGAAGGCCTCGCGCACGCCGGGGAACGGGGCGCAGCCGTGCACCATCCAGGCGATGAGCTCGTTGACGCCCTTGCCCCACTCGATGCACTGCTCGATCTCCGCCGACGGGTGGGCGGCAGCGAAATCCGCAATGCCCCGGTCCGAGCGTGGGTAGCCGGAGTCGAGGAACTTCTGCAGCTCCTTCCCCTCGGGGATCCGCACGCCGCGCTCCAACACTTCGGGGCGCTGCTTGAGCAGTTCGAACAGCCGCGCCAGGGCCACCCAGCGGTTCTGGCCGCGGGTGGTGGAGTACAGGTTGACGAACAGCGCCGTCTCCCGCACCAGGGTGGAGGCGGCCTGCAGGTCGAAGTACTTGATGTAGGAGGGCGTGAAGCACTCCTGGTGCTTGATGTCCATGGCGTCCATGGCGCAGCCGTCGGAGTCGATGCCGACGAAGAACTTGCGCTTGGGCTGGAAGTCGACGAGGACCTGGGCCCGCTCGGGCATCTTCGTTTCAGTCATGGGTGGGTCCGTTCAGATGTGGGTGTCGGGGAAGGGGAACATCTCGGTGTTGGGCGTGCCCTTGAACTCGCTCTTGCCCTCCAGCTTGTCGAGCACGATGTCGAGGTTGAAGTCCTTGTCGTCGTAGGCGTTGATGTAGGTCTTCACCTGCGGCATGTCGGGCAGCAGGTTGGGCGACGCCGTCGAGACCAGGATGGTCGGGATCTCGTGCACGAACCAGGGCATGTCGAGCGTGCCCTTGGTGCCGGGCCAGTAGGGGCGCTCGATGGCCTGGCCGATGCCGACGACGTTGGCCACGGTGATGACCAGGTCGTAGTTGTCGGTGAGGTCGGCGATGGCGGACTTGCCGGCATAGGCGTTGGAGAGGATCTCGCGGATCTCCTCGTTGGTCTTGCCCTTGACCTTGTCGAGCTGCGACTCGTAGCGGTCGGCCTCGTAGCCACGCTCCCGGAGTTTCTCGGCAACCTTGTCGGCCGGGTGGATGCCAGCGTCGCCGGTGAGGGCCGCGAACGGGCTCGGGGCGGCGCCGACGGGGATGACGAGGATGCGCTTGAACTTGTCCGGGGAGATGGGCAGGGTTTCGGGCTGCTTGTTCTTCACCAGGGTGATGGCGGCGTCGGCGAGCTCCTCAGCGACCTGCTGGTGCTCTGCCAGGCCGATCTTGGCCATGGCCTCGTCCTTGGGCATGAGCAGTTCGTTGCCGGGCTTCTTGTGGAGGCCGAGCATGGCCTTGAGGCCGAGGATGCGGGTGAGCGCGTCATGGAGGCGCTCGTCGGAGAGCTTGCCGGATTTCCAGCCCTCCATCATCCAGTTGAAGTCCTCGTCGGGGTCGTTGAAGAAGAGGAAGAGGTCGCAGCCGGCCTCGATCGCGGTGGGGAGGATGTCGGAGCGCTTCATGGCTCCGGTGAGGCCCACCATGTGGCTCGCGTCGGTGACGACGACCCCGTTGAAGCCGAGCTGCTCGCGCAGGAGCTTGGTGTTGATCTCCTTTGACAGGGTCGCCGGCAGGATGTCCTCATCACGCATGTCGGGGTTGAAGTGCTTCTGGTAGGCGGGCAGCGCGATGTGGCCGGTCATGATCGACGGCAGGCCGGCGTCGAAGAGGCCCTTGTAGAGGCGGCCGAAGGTGTCGTCCCATTCCTCGGTGCTGAGCCAGTTGGGGGCGTGGGAGAGGTGCTGGTCGCGCTCGTCGATGCCGTCGCCGGGCCAGTGCTTGGCGGCCGGGGCGATGCCGGATTCCTGGATGCCCTTCATGTAGGCGAGGCTCATCTCGAGGACCTGGTCGACGTCGCCGCCCCAGGTGCGGCGGCTGACGATGGGGTTGCGCCAGTTGCGGTACACGTCGACGATCGGGGCGAACGACCAGTTGCAGCCGATGGCGGAGGCCTCGACGCCGGAGATGCGGCCGAGTTCGTAGGCGAACCTCACGTCGTTGGCGACGCCGATCTTGGCCTCCCAACCGACGTAGGTGCCGTCGGTGCAGGCGCCGTTGCCGCCGGCCTCGGTGTTGGCGGCGATGAGCATGGGGATCTTCGAGTGGGTCTGCAGGATGTTGTTCTGCTCCCACACCTCGTCGGCCTTGGCCGGCGTGTAGCGCACGGCCCCGATGTGGTAGGTGTTCAGGACGTCGGTGAGGTACTCCTCCGTGCGCTCGGCGCCCATGTTGACGAAGAGTTGACCGATCTTCTCCTCGTCGGTCATCTCCGAAATGGTCTTCTCCACCCAGGCGACGGAGTCGGCATCCAGGTTGAAGGGCTGTGCTGTGAGATCCACCATGAGTTTTTCCTCGCTACGTTGCTTGGTTGCTCCTTCACTTCACCAAAGGTTGACCACCGCCCGAAGAAGTTGCCCTATGTTGCCATTGCCCGCCCTCGGCTTGAAGGGGTCGCCGCAGCGTGACCCGTGGTGCGTCGCACGGTCAACGGAACAAGCAGGGGCTGATGGGGGCCCGACAGGGGTAGGTCGGGCGTTGTGGAGCCCGATCACCAACCAACCACTTTCAGCAGCCACCGACGTGATCGGGATCCACATGGGCGGGGAGGGCCCCCATCAGGCCCTGCGGAACCATCCAGTGGTTCAGGCCACAGACCAGCTGCGGCGGCCCTTCGACCTGCCCGGCGCTCCGCGCTGGGACAGGCTCAGGGAGCGAGTGTCAGGCGCCTCGGCCGATGCCGCGCGGCAGCTTCTTCGGGTCCCAGCCCAGGCGACGCTGGGCCTGCTCGAAGGCGAACCGGTCCGTCATGCCGCCCACGTAGGCGACAGCTCCACGGACCAGGTCGTCGCCGTGGTACTCCTGCGGCAGCGCCCGGGGGTTGTCGAGGTAGAAGTTGACCAGGTCCCGCAGGACGGCCACGACGGTGACGGATTGGGCCACTGATTCGGGGCGCGTGTAGATCCGCTCGTAGTTGAAGCGTCGCAACTCCCCCAACGCCTCGGCGGTCATCGGATCCATGCCGACGACGCCGGTCTCCGCGGTGGTGCGGATGACCGCGTTGATGAAGCTGGCCAACTGCTCGCGGCGGGTGGTGCCTGCCACCTCGCGGATCACCTGCGGCAGGTCAGCCAGGTCCACGATGCCGGCGTAGACGGCATCCTCCAGGTCATGGGCGCAGTAGGCGATGCGGTCCGCCCAGCTGACGATCTCGCCCTCGATGGTCGACGGGGCCGGACGCGACCAGCTGTGGTTGCGGATCCCGTCGAGGGTCTCGAGCGTGAGGTTGAGCGGCCGCAACACCACGTCGGCCCCCCAGGGCCCGTGGTCGTAGCCGCCCTCGATGAACTCGTCGAACGCGTCTTCTGACGCGTGGCCGCCGGGGCCGTGGCCACAGTCGTGGCCCAGCGCGATCGCGTCGGTCAGGGTCACGTTGACGCCGATCCCGCGAGCCATGGCGATGGCACACTGCGCAACCTCGATCGCGTGCGTCAGCCGGGTGCGCTGGTGGTCGGTTGGGTAGACGACCACCTGCGTCTTTCCGGCCAGCCGGCGGAAGGCCGCCGAGTGCACGATCCGGTCCCGATCACGCTCGAAGGCGGTGCGGAACGGATCTGGCGCCTCCTCATGGGCGCGGTTGCCTGAGCCGCTGGCGAACGCCGCCTCGGGCACGTAGAGGGAGCGCTCCAGTTCCTCGCGCTCCGTGCGTTCCCGCGCGGCGCGCGGGCTGATGGTGGCCGTCGACGACTCGTGGGCGGTGATCACGTCGTCGCCGTGGCCGTGCATCGTGGTGGCCCAGAGCTTGGTGCGGGGCAGGATCTCGTCGTTCATCACTGCCCAGCCTAATGGGACTCAGCGCTCGGAGCGGGGCACCCACTGGGACAGGGTCGGCCCCGTGTAGACCTGCCGCGGCCGGTAGATGCGCTGCTTGGGATCCTCGGTGACTTCCTTCCAGTGCGCGATCCAGCCCGGGGTGCGGCCGATGGCGAACAGCACGGTGAACATGTCCAGCGGGATGCCAATGGCGCGCAGGATGATGCCGGAGTAGAAGTCGACGTTGGGGTACAGGCGGCGCGACGCGAAGTAGTCGTCGGCCAGGGCGGCCTCCTCGACTTCGCGGGCGATGTCCAGCAGCGGATCGGTGATGTGCATCGCGTCGAGCATCTCGTGCGCGGCCTTCTTGAGGATCTTCGCGCGTGGGTCGAAGTTGCGGTAGACGCGGTGGCCGAAGCCCATGAGGCGGATGCCGGAGGACTTGTCCTTGGCGCGGGCCACATACTCCTTGGCCGTCCAGTCGCCCTCGTGGATGCGCTCGAGCATGTCGATCACGCCCATGTTGGCGCCGCCGTGCAGCGGCCCCCAGAGTGCGTTGACGCCTGCCGAGAGCGACGCGTAGAGGTTGGCGCCGGACGAGGCGACCATGCGCACCGTGGAGGTGGAGCAGTTCTGCTCGTGGTCCGCGTGCAGCACGAGGAACATGTTGAGCGCGTGCGCCACCTCGGGGGTGGCCTCGTAGTCGCGGTACGGCACGGAGAACATCATGTGGAGGAAGTTCTCGGCGTAGTTGAGGTCGTAGCGCGGATACGCGATCGGCTGGCCGATGTGCGCCTTGTAGGACGCGGCGGCGATGGTGCGGGTCTTGGCCAGCAGGCTCGCGGTGGCCTCCCGGAAGCCCGTCTCGTCGGTGAAGCGGTGCTCCGGCATGTCGTGGGCCTGGAGCGCGTTGACCATCGCCGACAGGATGCTCATGGGATGGGCGTTGACGGGGAAGCCCTCGAAGTGCTTGCGCATGTCCCGGTGGAGGGAGGAGTTCTCAGTGAGCAGCGTGCGGAACTCGGCGCGCTCCTCCTCGTCGGGCAGTTCGCCGAAGATCAGCAGCTCGGCGGTCTCGATGAAGCTGGAGCGCTCGGCGAGGTCCTCGATGGGCACGCCGCGGTAGCGCAGGATGCCCTTCTCGCCGTCGATGAAGGTGATGGCCGACTTGGCCGAGCCGGTGTTGGCGTAGCCGTCATCGAGCGTGATGAGCCCGGTGTCCGCCCGGAGGCGGGAGATGTCGATGGCGCGTTCTCCCTCGCTGCCGGTGACGATGGGCAACTGGTGGTCGACGCCGTCGATGGTGATGGTCGCAAATTCCTGCATGGGCGCCTCCACGGGCCAGAGCCCTCTGTTCGGGGGCCGGGTGCGCACAAATTTACCCACGGGCCCCACCCCACCTCTTCGGGGGTCCCGCTAAGCGTCTGTTGAGCGGTCACGAGGACAGCCTGCTAACCGCCGGAAACGTCCAATTCCGCCTCGGAGAGGTCGAGCTCACAGCCCGAGGTGTCGTCATACCAGCCGTGCGGCAGCACCACCTTGCCGCGCGGCGAGCCCTGCCGCCCGCGCGGGGTGCCCAATTCGCTGACCGGGAACTCGGCCTCCGCGTCGAGGAGCGCCACCAGTGACTCCAACTCCTCATACGAGGAGACCATCGCGAAGCGGCGGCGCAGCTCGCCCACCGGGTAACCCTTGAAGTACCAGGCCATGTGCTTGCGGAGATCGACGATGCCACGCGGCCCCATGACGTTGATGAGCAGTTCCGCGTGGCGCAACAGCATGCGGCCCACCTCGCCGAGCTTGGGGCGCAGGCGCAGTTCCTCGCCACGGAATGCAGCGGCGAGGTCCCCGAAGAGCCAGGGCCGGCCGAGGCAGCCGCGGCCGATGACCACGCCGTCACAGCCGGTCTCGGCCATCATCCGCAGGGCGTCCTCGGCCTCCCAGATGTCGCCGTTGCCCAGCACGGGGATGTCGACCTCGTCCACCAGCTCCTTGATGCGCGACCAGTCGGCCTCGCCCGAGTAGGCCTGCTGCACGGTGCGGCCGTGCAGGGCGATGGCGGCCGCACCCTCCTCCTGGGCGATGCGGCCGGCGTCGAGGAAGGTCTCGTGGTCGGCATCGATGCCGACGCGGGTCTTGATGGTGACCGGGACGCCGAACTCGTCAGCGGCACGCACGGTCTCGCGCACGATGGCGCGCAGCCGGTCCCGCTTGTAGGGCAGGACTCCCCCGCCGCCCTTTCGCGTGACCTTCGGCACCGGGCAGCCGAAGTTGAGGTCGATGTGGTCGACATCGTGCTCGCGGATGAGGATGCGGGCCGCGCCGGCCATCGCGTCGGCGTCGACTCCGTACAGCTGGACCGAGCGGGTGGTCTCCCCTGGGTCGAACTGCAGCATGTCCCGGGTCTTCTGGTCTCCGACGACCAGGCCCCGGGAGGTGATCATCTCGCAGACGTACAGGCCGGCGCCCTGCTCGCGGCAGAGTTGGCGATAGGCGGCGTTGGTCACGCCCGCCATCGGCGCGAGCACGACGGGTAGCTCGACGACGACGGCGTCGCGTCGGCTGGGGGCATGCAGGCGGAGGGGGGCGATGGTTGTCATGGCCCGAGAAGTTTACCCCTCGCGCGGGATGTTCTCGCCCAGTTCCTCGGGAGGCAGGAAGGCGCTGGGCTCGTCGATGGCCCGCGACAGGAGCGGCGTGAGGATCATCTTGGCGTCGTAGCCGTTGAAGGAACGGCGGTAGTCGCCCACGGATTCCCACCGGGAGACGATTGCCCACAACTCCGGGTCATCAAGGTTCTGCACCACGTCGATGCCCAGACAGCCGGTGCGCTGCGACCACCACTCGACGGCGGCCCCGGCCTCCTGTTGGAAAGTGGGGCCGGGCGAGGCGAAGCGGCTGATCGCGAGCATGAGGTCACCCTACCGTTGGTTTGACTCCAGTCGAGCTACTCTTGATAATGGTTCTCATGAACGCAAAGCTCCGTACTTCACTGGCCGTTGCGGCGGCCGCCACCATGGCTCTCGCTGCGTGCGGTTCCCCGGCCTCCAGCGAGGCCGGAGGTGATGCTCCCACGATCGTCACCTCCTTCTACCCCCTTCAGTGGGCGACGGAGCGGGTTGTCGGAGAGTCCGGGGCCGCCGTCGACGTGCTGACCAAGCCCGGCGCAGAGGCCCATGGCCTGGAGCTCAGCCCCCAGCAGATCGCGTCCCTCGGCAAGGCGGATCTCGTCATCTACCTCGAGGGCTTGGCACCAGAGGTTGACGCGGTGATCCCGGGTTCGGGGGCCAAGTCGGTTATGAACGTCGCCGACGTCATCACGCTCGCCCCCTCCTCCGACGGGCACAGCCACGACGAGCAGGGCCATGAGGATCACGACCATGGCGACTTCGATCCCCACTTCTGGCTCGACACCGAGCGCATGGGCACCGTCGTGACCGCCATCGCCGACGAGCTCGCCACCTCAAACCCTGATCAGGCTGACACCTACCGGGCCAACGCCGAGGCCACCGTCAAGGAGCTCAACACGCTGGACGAGGAGTACAAGACGGGTTTGGCCAACTGCGAACGCCGGGAGTTCATCACCACGCATGCCGCGTTCCAGTACCTGGCGGACCGCTATGACCTCGAGGAGATCGGCATCTCCGGCGTCAATCCGGACGCCGAACCGTCCCCGGCCCGCATCGCCGCCGTCCACGAGGAGGCCGAGCTCCACGGCGTGACCACGATCTTCTTCGAGGCGTTGACCTCCCCCGCCGTCGCCGAATCCATCGCAGGCGACCTCGGCCTGAAGACCGCCGTGCTCGATCCACTCGAAGGGATCACGCAGAATTCCCCTGGCGACGACTACCCTTCAGTCATGCGCGCGAACCTGGAGGCGCTGAGGAGTGCCAATGACTGCAGCTGACCCACTCGACGCACGGGGGCTCTACGTCTCCATCGGAGGGATGCCGATCCTGCGGGACGTGAGCATCCACGTCGACAGTGGCGAGGCGGTTGCGCTGCTGGGCGGCAACGGCTCCGGCAAGTCGACGCTCGTCAAGACGCTCCTTGGCCTCCTTCCCTACCAGAAGGGCACCGTCGAACTCTTCGGTGAACACCTCCCCGGCTTCAAGGACTGGTGGCGCGTGGGCTACGTGCCGCAGCACTCGGCCATCTCCGTGGCCAACGCCACGGTGCGCGAGATCGCAGCCTCGGGCCGGCTTGCCCACCGCCGGCCGTTCCAGTGGCTCGGCCGCAAGGACAAGGTGGCCCTCGACGAGGCGCTCGAGCTCGTGGGCCTGCAGGACCGGATGAAGTGGCCCTTCGGGTCGCTGTCCGGCGGCCAGAAGCAGCGCGCCCTCATCGCCCGCGCGCTGTCCTCCCACCCGGACCTGCTGGTGATGGACGAACCCCTCGCCGGCGTGGACCTCCACAGCCAGGCCGGGTTGGCCCAACTGCTGGGTCAACTGCGTGACGACGGTCTGGCCCTGCTGGTCGTCCTCCATGAGCGCGGCTACATGAACCCCGTCCTCAGCCGGTCGGTCACCCTGTGTGACGGCCGCATCGTCGACGACGAACACCCGTCGGCCATGGACTGCGCGCCGGACATGGAGCCTGCCTCCGCCTTCGGCGTGGTCGACCCCATCTCGGGAGTGCTGGCGTGATCGAGATCCTCTCGCTGCCCTTCATGCAGCGCGCCCTGATCGCAGCACTGCTCAGCGGCCTGATCGCCCCGGCGATCGGCACCTTCATCGTGCAGCGCAAGATGAGCCTGCTGGGCGACGGCCTGGGCCACGTCGCGATCATGGGCGTGGGTTTCGCGCTCATGACCGGCACCGCTCCCCTGCCAGTCGCCGTGGTCACGTGCGTCGTGGGCGCGGTGGTCGTCGAGCTGCTGCGCCAGCACGGCAAGGCGTCGGGCGACCTCGCCCTCGCCATCCTCTTCTACGGCGGCCTCGCCTCGGGCGTGCTCATGGCCGGCATCGCGGGCCAGGGGGCGGCCGGCCTCTCCGCCTTCCTCTTCGGCTCCCTGACATCGGTGAGCCAGAACGAGATCTACGTGGTCATCGCTCTCGCGGTGGTCATCCTCGGCATCACGATCACGCTGGCCCCGCGCCTCTTCGCCGTCTCGGTCGACGAGAACTACGCGCAGGTGCTGGGCATTCGTGTCAAGCTCCTCAACCTCCTCGTGGTCGTGCTCGCAGCCGTTACCGTGACCGTGTCGATGCGCACCGTCGGCCTGCTGCTGATCAGTGCCCTGATGGTCATTCCGGTGGCCACCGCGCAGCAGTCCTTCGTCGGGTTCACCGCGTCGTTCTTCGGCGCGATGGGTGTCGGGGCGCTCGCCGCCGTCGGCGGCACCCTCGGGTCCTTCTACCTCGACACCGCCACGGGCGCCACCATCGTCGTGACCGCCATCGCGCTGCTGGGCCTCTCCTGGCTGATCGGCGGGAAACTCAGGCGCTCGGACCGGTTCATCCCCTTCATCGAGGATCACGGCCAACACCTGCACGAACCGGCCGAGAACCACGACGACCGGCATGCCGACCAGCCCGGCGTCCTGGTGATCCAGCACGGCGACCACCTTGACTACGTCCACGACGGCCACCGACACGCCCGCCACGGAGACCACTATGACGAGCACTGAGACCACCCGCGCACCGGCCACCCGCCAGACCTGGCAACGCGCCGCGGTTCGCGACCTCATGGAACGGACCGAGGAGTTCCGCACCGCCCAACAGGTCCACGACCTCCTGCGCAAGGAGGGCGCCAAGGTGGGTTTGGCGACGGTGTACCGGGCGCTGCAGTCGATGGCCGAGGCCGATGAGGTCGACGTGTTGCGCACCCCGGAGGGCGAGAACGCCTACCGCTCCTGCTCCCGCGGACACCACCACCATCTGGTGTGCCGCTCCTGCGGTTACTCGATCGAGATCCACCCTGAGGCCATGGAACAGTGGGCCAGGGACATCGCGGAGGAGCACGGGTTCACGGACACGGGCCACGAACTGGAGATCTTCGGCCTCTGCCGCAACTGCTCCGGTTAGGCGGAGCCCCGCACCACCAGGGACGGCTCGACCACGACGCGCTCGACGCCACCCGACAGGAGGATCTCCATCGCCCGCCTGCCCATCTCCGCCCGCGGCTGGGCCACCGTGGTGAGCTTGGGCCGAACCAGGCTGGCCAACTCCGTGTCGTCGTAGCCGACGATCGCAAGGTCATCAGGCATGCGGAGCCCCGCGTCCGCCGCTGACCCGAGGAGCCGTACGGCCGCCCTGTCGTTCGAGGCGAACACCGCCGAGGGACGCTCCGCCAGCACCGACGCCGGGTTCCACCACACATGGCTGGCGAGGCCATGCGCGTCCATGACGTCCTCGTAGGCCTCCGCCCTCACGCGCGTCGTGCGCGACTCGGAGGCGGCCAGGAAGCCGATGCCCTTGTGGCCCCTTGCCAGGAGGTGCTCGACCGCCTGCCGCGCTCCGGCGGCGTCGTCGTTGCGCACCTGGCTCACGTTGTCGGGCAACTCGTACGGATTGGCGATGACGACGGTGGGCGCCTGCCGGGCAGCCGCTTCCAGCTCCTTGCCGGGCACGTGAGCCGACACGATGACGAAACCATCGAGGCCCAGTCGACGCATGGCCTGCAGACGTTCGGCCAGCGTGCCCGGATCCCGACGACCGTGGCTCACCACGACGCCCATGCCGTCCTCCACCGCCACGTCCTCGATCGCCTCGACGATGTCGGTGTTGTGCGGGTTGCCCAGTTCGTTCAGCAGCACGCCGATGAGGTTCGTGCGGCCCGCCACCAGCGACCGCGCCCAGTGGTTCGACCGGTAGCCGATCTCGTCGGCCACTTCGAGGATGCGGTTGCGGGTGGCCTCGCTGACGCCGCGATCGTTGCGGATGGCGAGCGACACGAGCGACTTTGACACGCCAGCGGCGCGTGCCACGTCCACGATGGTCGGTGAGTTCTTGACTCGCATGGCGCCATCCTACGCGGATTCTGGAGCGTTCCAGCAGGGTTCACGCCCAGTTCACCTCCCCGTTACCGGGCCTCCCTATGGTTCCACTAGAACGTTCCAGACAGGTCTTGGGAAAGGGCCAGATGTACGCACGACCAGATGCACTGCTCCTCGATTTCGGGGGCGTCATCATCGAGACCCACAAGCGGGCCACGGGTCCGACGGAGATCGCAGGGGAACTGCACTCGAAGCTGGCGGCAGGCGGCCACGAGGTGCCACGGGACGAGATCCTGGCCTCGCTGAATGCGGGCAACGCGGCGCTCAAGCACTGGAAGCATGCCAGCTCCCGGCGGAGCCGGCCGGTCGAGTTGACCCACCGTGAGATCGTCGACGAGTTCCTGGCGGGGGACCTCGCGGACGGGCCGCGTGCCCTGCTCACCGCCGAGGCGACATCCGTCCTGGGCATCGTCTCGCGCCTGAGCAACGACCACCCCATCCGCCCCGGGGTTCGCGAACTGCTCGAGCTGTGTGCGCGCGAACGCATCGCAGTGGGCGTCGTCTCCAACGCCCACTCCGGCGTCACGCACCGCCAGATCCTGGCGGACCTGGGCATCGCAGACCTCATCGGCGTTCAGGTCTACTCGGATGAGGTGGGCGTCCGCAAACCCAACCCCGAGATCATCCAGATCGCCTCCGACGCGTTGGGCGTGGCCCCCGGTCGCGCTTGGTACGTCGGCGACACCCAGGACCGCGACGTCGCAGCGGGCCGACGTGCCGGCGTCGGCGCGGTGCTCATCACCCGCTCGAAGCACACGGACAACCCGCCCTTCACCGTGGCCCACCGCCCCGATGCGGTGTTCGACGATCCGCGCGGCGTGCTCGGCCTACTCACGCAGGTGGTCGAAGGGCAGTCTCCTGCGAAGCTCCCCTCAGCGAGCATGGAGGAGGGGCCACGCGGCCCCGCCGTGCTCATCGACCACGGCGGCGTGATCTCGCTGACCGCGCCCGGCACCGATGGGCTGACAACCTTCCTGGAGGAACTCGCGCAGCAGTTGCGGGCCACCCATCGCGTCGCCCCCACCGTTCACGAACTACGGACCGCCCTCACCAGGGCTCGCGCCGGATTCAAACAGTGGAAGGCGGAGCGCCTCGACGCCTACGCAGAGGCGGGTGAGCCCCTGCGCGAGGTGACCCACCGACAGTTCTGGGAGGCCGTGGCCGACCAGCTCGACCAGGACTTCCGTGCCTGGTTCCGGGCTGAGGCCGACGACCTGGCTGCGCGGTACGGCAACGTGAAGTCCGATCGCACCTGCCGCCCAGGAATGGTTGAACTGCTGCGTGGATTCGCAGATGCCGGCACTCCTGTCGTCGTGGTCTCGAACACCGTCTCGGGCCGCGCGGTGCGGGATTCCTGCGCCCGGTACGGACTCGACCCGTACATCTCCGCCTACGTCTGCTCCGACGAGATGGGGCTGCGCAAGCCTGAGGCGGGCATCTTCCACGAAGCCCTCACCATCGCCCACGCCGACCCGGATCGCACGATCTTCATCGGGGACAAGCCCCGCAACGACGCCGCCGGGGCCTTGGCCGTTGGCATCGCCCACCGGGTGCTCCTGACCGGGGGGTCAACCCCCACGAATGAATTGGAGGCCGCCCTCGCCGACGGCACCGCCACCCAGGTCGCCACCGACCTCCACGAACTCCTCCCCCTCCGCGAAGCAATCGCCAGCTGACCCGAAAGGACCTCCCATGACCAACGACTACCAGCGCGCAGGCAGCCTGCGCACCTCTGGCTCCGGCGCCCCCGAACTGCGCACTCCACAAAAACTCATGGTCTTCGTGCTGTCCATGGCGCTGTTCGGCCTGGCCAACATCATCCTCGAGATCATTCCCGACGTGACCATCGGCCCCGTGGACATCTCGGTGGCCTACTTCGTCTTCGTGCCCCTCGCGATGGTGGCCCTGTTCTCCCCGTTCTGGGCGGCGCTCGGCGCCCCGCTGGGCGAGATCGTGTTCGTCGATCTCCTCATGGGCGACTTCTCCGGCCTCTCCGAGGTCGAGGGATACCTCCAGATGTTCCTCGCCCTCTACATCGCCGGCTCACTGATCCGCAACCCCCGTTCCCGCACGCAGATCTGGCTCGGCGCCATCCTCGTGGTCGTCATCGACAAGTTCCTCTCCGCCATCGTGGACCTTGCGAAGGTGTGGCTCGCACTGGAGGATCCGGAGTACGTCGAGGGCCTCCCTGAGTCGATCCTGTTCCTTGAGGGCATCGGGTTCGGCGTCGACATCGTGATGTCCGGCATCCTGTTCGGAGCGATCCCCGCCATGTGGCTCATCCCCGCCCTCCACGGCAAGATCGAGCCGCTGCTGGGAATGCGCCCCCGCGTACCCGGCGAGCCCATCCCCGGCCAGGCCCCCCGCACGGGCTGGTTCGTTGCCGTGGCGGTGCTCCTGTCGATCGCGGCCGCCTTCTTCGCCTTCATCGAGGCCTGGGACCTCAACGTCGGCGAATGGGAACCCGACTTCCTGGACCAGTTCGGCATGAACTTCCTGTGGGTGTCGGTGGGCGCGATCGTCGTCGTGCTCGGCCTCGCGTACCTCGCCTATCGCGCAGGCCGCAAGCGCGACGGCGAGTCGCAGGCCCGCCTTCAGGCGGAGGCTGACGAGGCCGTCGCCCTTGCAGAGCGCGAACGCCGTGAGGAGTCCATCCACTCGTGAGCGCCATCATCGAAGTGTCGAACCTCAGCTTCCGGTACCCGGGGGCTGAGGTCGACACGCTTCGCAACGTGAACCTCACCATCGAACGAGGCGACTTCGTGGCCATCGTCGGCGGGAACGGTTCCGGCAAGACCACGCTGTGCAAGACCTTCAACGGGCTCGTGCCCCACTACTGGTCCGGCGACTTCGCCGGCTCGGTGCACGTCGATGGCGTCGACACCTTCACGTCGTCGGTCGCCGCGCTGTCGGCGAAGGTCGGCTACGTCTACCAGGACTTCCAGAACCAGTTGGTGCGTCCCACCGTGCGCGATGAGATCTCATTCGGCCCCATCAACTTCGGCCACCCGGACCACGTGGCCCGGACGGCCGAGGTGATCACCTCGCTGGGGTTGGAGGACCTGGCCGGACGCTTCACGTGGCAGCTCTCCGGCGGCCAGGCCCACACCACCGCACTGGCGGCGGTGCTGGCGCTCAGACCAGAGATCCTCGTCGTCGACGAGCCCGTCGCCGAACTGGATCCTGCCCGCGCCCACGACATCTACCAGCGGCTCCGTTGGCTCAACGAGGAGCTGGGCCTGACGATCATCACGATCGAACACCACGCCGAGTTCATCGCCCAGTACGCCAACTCGGTGGTGCTGATGTCCTACGGCGCCCCGGTCTGGCACCTGCCCGTCGACGAGGCCGTGAACCGCACGGACGAGCTGGCGCGTCACGGCATCCCGGCGCCCCAGGTGATCCAGGTGGGCCGCGGTGCGGGCCTGGGCCAGGTCCCCCGGGACATCCCGTCGGCCGTGAGCGCCCTTCAAGCCGCGGGGGTCACGGCCCGCGACCTGCCACGGCCGCCCGTCAGCAGGCCCGCCACCGACGTGGTGGCCACCGCGCGCGGCGTCCGCCATTCCTACCGCAGCGTGGGCGGCAACCTTCACACCGCACTCGACGGCATCGACCTCGACCTGCACGCCGGCGACCGGGTCGCGCTCGTCGGCGGCAACGGCTCGGGCAAGACCACGCTCCTCAAGCTCCTCTCCGGCATCCTCGTTGCCCGCGAGGGCGACGTCACCGTCGACGGAATCAATACGCGCACCAAGTCGCCCGGCAAGCTCGCCGGGACCACTTCCTACATCTACCAGCACCCCCAGCAGATGCTGTTGAAGGACTCGGTGCGCAGCGACGTGGCGCTGTTCCCCTCAGGGCGCCGCATGGACGGCTGGCAGGAACTCGTGGAGCAGGTGATCGAGCGCGTCAACCTCAGCGAGTTCGCCGAGCGCGACGGCCGCACCCTGTCCGGGGGGCAACAACGCCGGGCCACCCTCGCCATCGGGTTGGCCATGCGCCCACGTGTCCTGCTCCTCGACGAGCCCACCTCCTCGCTGGACGTCGCTTCGCGGGAAGGCGTCACCGCCATGTTGGCGGATCTCTCCGACGCCATCTCGTGCGCGGTCGTGGCCACCCACGACATGCACCTCGTGGCTGACTGGGCCAACCGCGTCATCGTGCTCGAACAGGGCAGGGTCGCCGCCGACGTCGAGCCGCGGGAGTTGTTCGCGCAGCCCGAACTCCTGGCCCGCGTCCGGCTCGTCCCTCCCCAGGTTGCCGAACTCGGCCTCGCCCTCGGGCTCGAACAGCCACCACTCAACGTCGTCGAACTGCTCGAATGCCTGCAGGTCAGGGAGAGGGTGTCATGCTGAGGAAGCAACGCGACGTGCTGTCGGTCGAGTGGATCAAGCTCGAACTGATCCGCACCGCCTACGCCACCAGAGGAGGCATGTTCTCCCGCCGCGACCCACGCGCCGTGCTGGTCTGGTACCTCATCATGGCCTTCGTCCCCTGGTTCACCCACAACGTCACGGTGCTGGCGGTGCTGTTCGTCATCGCCGCGATCGGAGTGTTCCTCGCCCGGGTCGGCCCGTTGGTGCTGGGGTTGTTCATCATCGGCATCGGTTTTGAGATCTTCTACCTGATCCTGGTGTCCCTCATGTTCGGCGGGAACCTCGGTACCCTCGCCGCGCTGGGCGTGGTCAACCTGAAACTGGGCATCATCTCGATGGCGTCGATGGCGGCGTTCGTCTCCCTCGACCCGGAGAAGTTGTCCGATGCCCTGCTGGCCTTCAAGATGCCGGAGCTGTTCGCCTTCGGCGTGAGTTACGGCTACCGGATGCTGCCCATCATGGTGGAGGAGTTCAACACGGTGTTCGACGGCTTCCGCCTCCGCATGGCGCCGCCTGAGAAGCGTGGCTTCCTCGGCTGGCGCACCGTCGTGCACTGGGCGAAGATGGCGATCCTCAGCTTCTATCCGATCTTCCTCAACACCGCCAAGAACGTCCGCACGACGGTCGAGGCCCTCGAGACGAGGGGCTTCACCTACGCCACCGTCGACGGCCGCGGACGGAGCATCCGGCTCGGTCAGATGAGGATGGGCACCGTGGATTGGCTCCTGCTCGTGGTCACGGTCGCGCTCGTGGTCGGGGCCTTCGCGGCCGGGCAGGCCTGGCCGCTCTACCGCTGAGCGAGCAGTTCCTCGATGACGACGGCGACGCCGTCCTCGTCGTTGGTCAGGGTGACGTGGTCGGCCGCGTGCCGCACGTCGGGCCCAGCGTTGCCCATCGCGACGCCCATGCCGGCCCACTCGAGCATCTCCAGGTCGTTGATGTTGTCGCCGAACGCCACGACATCGCGTCGGTCGATCCCCTTCGCCTCGCAGTAGCGCGACAACGCGGTGGCCTTGGTGACCCCGGCGCGGCCCACCTCCAGGAAGGGTGCGCCGGAGATCGTCGGGTGACATCCGGGCACGTCGAGGCGCAGCGCCGCGGTGAGCAACTCCTCGGGGAGGATGCCGTCGTCGCGCAGCACGAGCTTCAGTGAACGCTCCGCGAGGACCTCTTCGCGGGTGCCGCGCCAGTGCCGCACGGGCCAGCGGGCCACCTTCGCACCCGGATCCTCGATACCTGAGTAGCCGTGCTCGGCGACGTAGCTGTTGCCTGCGTCACGCACCGAGACCAGGTTCAGGCCGGGGAAGACCTCGAGCATTCGTCGAACCAGCTCCTGCTGCGCCGGCAGGTCCATCAGCTCCTCGAAAAGCACCTGGCGCGTCTGCAGGTTCATCGCGACAGCGCCGTTGGAACCGATGGCGTCGCCGTCGAGAGCGGTGTGCTGCACGATCACGCCGATCGAGTACGGCTGGCGCCCCGAGACGGCGATCACCTCCATGCCGGCCCGCCTGGCCCTCGCGAAGGCAGTGCGAGTGCGGTCCGAGATCTCGTGCGAGGTGTTCAGGAGGGTGCCGTCGACATCGGTAGCCAGGAGTCGTGCCATGCCAGCGACCCTAGCCAAAGACACCGTGGTGTCGACTATCGCTCAAAGTACGGCAGCGACCGCAGGGCGCGGTCCAGGTGCCAGGTGGCGTAGGCCACCACCATGGCGTCCACCCGGCGTGCCGTTCCGCGCTCGGTCGCCTTGGCCACGGCCCAGTCCCCGGCCAGCAGCGCACCGAGGTGGGCGGCGGCGGTGCCCTCGAGCGGCGTGGAGCCAGACGTCTTGCAGCCGGCGCACACTGCGCCGCCGCCCTGGGGCGAGAACCACTTCACGGCTGGGCTGTTGCAGCCTGCGCACCGTGTCGTTGCGACGGCGTAGCCGGCCACTGCCATGGAGCGGAGCAGGTACGAGTCCACCACCAGTGGGTAGGGCCGATCCGGGTCCTCGAGGGCCCGCAGGGCCCCGGCCAGCAGGCGGTACTGCTGCAGCGAGGGGCTGCCCTCCTCCGCCACGAGGCGGTCGGCCGTCTCGACGAGGACCTCCGCCGCGGTGAAACGCGAGTAGTCGCCGGCGAGCTTGCTGACGAACAGCGACTCCACCTGGGTGACCACCTCCAGCGAGCCCCTCCCCTCCGCGAACTGGATGTCCACCAGGCAGTAGGGCTCCAACCGGCCACCGAAGCGGCTCGAGGTCTTGCGGATGCCCTTGGCGACGGCGCGCACCTTGCCGTGGCGGCGCGTCAGGAAGGTGATGATGCGGTCCGCCTCACCGAGTTGGTGGGTCCGCAACACCACTGCTTCGTCACGGTAGGTGGGCACGCATTCGATGATAGGCCGGTACGCTCGTGGCGTGCCTGAGCCTCGCCGTCGCCCCACCCCGCATCCCAGCGGCGCCACGCCGCCGCAGCTCCCGAAGGGGTCCCTGCCACGCCATGTCGCCATCGTCATGGACGGCAACGGCCGGTGGGCCAAGCAGCGCGGCCTGAAGCGCACCGAGGGCCATGCCATGGGCGAGGCCTCGCTGCTCGACGTCATCCATGGAGCCATCGAGATGGGCATCCCGTACCTCTCGGCCTACGCCTTCTCCACGGAGAACTGGAAGCGCTCCCCCGACGAGGTCCGCTGGCTGATGGGCTTCAACCGAGACGTCATCCACCGTCGGCGCGACGAGCTCAACGAACTGGGCGTGCGCATCCGCTGGGCCGGTCGTCGGCCGAGGCTGTGGGGCTCCGTCATCAAGGAGTTGGAGGTGGCCGAGGAGATGAGCCGCACCAACTCGACGCTGACGCTCCAGTTCTGCGTCAACTACGGCGGGCGGGCGGAGATCGTCGACGCAGCTCGCGAGATCGCCCGGATGGCACGCGACGGGAAGCTGGACCCTGACCGTCTCACCGAGGACCGCTTCGCGAAGTTCCTCGACGAGCCGGAGATCCCGGACGTCGACCTGTTCCTGCGCTCATCGGGTGAGCAGCGCATCTCCAACTTCCTGCTGTGGCAGTCGGCCTACGCGGAGTTCATCTTCCTGGACCGGCTGTGGCCGGATTTCGATCGGCGGGACCTGTGGGCCGCCGTCGAGCAGTACACGGATCGGGAGCGTCGTTTCGGCAGCGCCTGACCTCCGGGTCCCGAGTGCGCTCCACCGTGCCGGGTCCCGAGTGCGCTCGTGAGGAACGAACCAGCGTGGCTGAGCCGGGTCCCGAGTGCGCTCGTGAGGAACGAACGAGCGTGGCTGAGCCGGGTCCCGAGTGCGCTCGTGAGGAACGAACGAGCGTGTATCGAGGGACTAATCCTCGAAGCTCGGGGGCAACTCGCGGGGCAGCGGGCGCAACAACTGGGTGCGCAGCTCGATGACCTTCTTGGCGTGCTCATCGAGTGCGATATCGCCGAGCAGCTTCGGCTCCCACGACGGGACGGGTCGCTTGCGACCCTCGGAGTCGACCCCGCAGTAGACGAAGGTGCAGTGGGTGGTTTCCCGTAGCTCCCGGGTCCGCGGGTCGCCCGAGCGCACGGAGATCGACACGTGCATGCTGGTGTTGCCCGTGTGGATCAAACGGGCGTCGACCTCGACGAGGTCGCCGATGAACATGGGGCGGTAGAAGCGCACCCCGCCGGCGTAGACGGAGGCCACCGGGCCTGCATGCCAACGTTCGGCGACGATGCGGGCGGCGGTGTCGATCCAGGCCATCACGTAGCCGCCATGGACCTTGCCACCCCAGTTGACGTCGGTGGGCGCAGCCAGGAAACGCAGGGTCTCGCGGCAGACCTCGGTCTCGTCGGAGTAGATCTGCGTGCCCATGTCGGCCTCGATCGCCCGGCGGGCGGCGTTGAGCTCGACGGCGCGGGCGTGCTGCTCCAGTTCCCAGGCGTCCTGGGGGTAGAACTTCGGCACCTCCACGGGCTTGTCGTCCTGCATGGCCACGAACTGGAGGATGCACTGCGTGTTGAGCGTGCGCTCCCCGGAGCGGGGGTCGCCGCTCGCGACGGTGCACACGACCTGCATCGAGGTACGGCCGGTGAACACGACGCGGGCCTGCACGACGACCAGGTCGCCGACGCGGATGGGCTTGACGAAGTGGGTGTTTCCCACGTAGCCGGTCACGGCCGAGTGCCCGGACCAGCCGACGGCCGCGGCATAGCCCGCCTTGTCGATCCACTCGAGCACCTTGCCCGCGTCCATGACACCGCGCACGTTCGCATCGAAGGGCTCCGCCAGGAAGCGTAGCGTGATCCCGCGCCTCATCTCAGCCACAGCAACTCCTCAGGTTTCGGGACTGACCCTATCCCCCTCGCTCAGCCGAGGCGAGCGAATCGTGTGGCGCGGACAACTGCGGAGCCCGCGGCGTCGCTGGCCTCCAGGTCGACCTCGGCTTCGATGTGCCAGTCGTGGTTGCCGTCGGGGTCGTGGATGACCTGCGTGACCTGCCAGGTCTTCGGCCCCTTCTCGAGTCGGAAGAGCTCCGGGCCGCGGGCGTCGCCGTCGAGGAGGATCTCGTCGTAGTCGTCCCAGTAGTCGGCCAGCGCGTCGTCCCAGGCCTCGGCGTCCATGACCACGTCCATGGGCGGCTCGACGAGGTGGGCGGCGGCCCCTTCGAGATCACCCAGGGCCTCCCACCGGTCGTCGGCCAGCAGTTCGACGCGGCGGAACATGGCGGTGCGGATCATGGCGGTGAAGGCGCGCTCGTTGCCGGTCACGGGCCTTGGTGGCGGCGGGGGCGCGCCTTGGGCGGCCAGCTCCGCGGCAGCGGCGACCTTGTCCGGATCGGTCAGCGACTCCCACTCATCGAGCAGCGATGAATCGGTCTGTCGGACGGTCTCCCCGAGCCACTCGACGATGTCGTCGAACTGCTCGTTTCGATACTCGTCGGGAACCGTGTGGCGCAGGATGCGGTAGGCGTCGGTGAGGTACCGCAGCACGGTGCCCTCGCTCCGCTGGAGCCGGTACCCGGAGATGAGTTGGGTGAAGTTCATGGCGCGCTCCCACATGTCGCGTACGACGGACTTCGGGGAGAGGCCCGTGGGGTCCACCCACGGGTGCGATTCGGCGTAGACGCTGAAGGCGTGTTCGAGGAGTTCAGCCAGGGGTTTGGGCCAGGTGACCTCCTCGAGGAGCTCCATGCGTTCCTCGTACTCGATGCCGTCGGCCTTCATCTGCGCGATGGCCTCGCCTCGGGCCATGTGCTGCTGGCCGAGCAACACCTGGAAGGGATCCTCCAGCACCGCCTCCATGACGGAGATGACGTCGAGGTGGTACGTCGGGGAATCCGGGTCGAGGAGGTCGAGGGAGGCGACGGCGAACGGGGCGAGCGGCTGGTTCAGGGCGAAATCCTCGCTGACCCCCTCACCCAGGGCACACCAGCTACCCGTGGCGTCCGGCTCGTCGCGCTTGACCAGCACGCCGGAATCGAGCAGGCCCTTGGTGAGGGCGAGCGCCCGGCGCCGCAGCGCCTTCTTGCGGTCCTTGGTCTCGTGGCTCGATTCGATGAGCCGCACCATGGCCTGGTACCCATTGCCGGGGCGTTGGGCGAGGTTCAGGATGGTGCCGTGAGTGATCTGCATGCGGGAAACGAGGTTCTCGGGCTCGGCCACGATGATCTTGTCGTAGGCCTCCTCGTTCCAGCCGACGAACCCCTCCGGCGGCTTGCGGCGCACGACCTTGCGGCGCTTCTTCTCGTCGTCACCGGCCTTGGCCAGGGCCCGCTCGTTCTCGATGACGTGCTCGGGGGCCTGGACGACGACGAAGCCGACGGTGTCGTAGCCCGCTCGGCCGGCCCGCCCGGCGATCTGGTGGAACTCGCGCGAGCGAAGCCGGCGGACGCGGTTGCCGTCGTACTTCGACAGGCCCGTGAACAGGACGGTCCGGATGGGCACGTTGATGCCCACGCCGAGCGTGTCGGTGCCGCAGATGACCTTCAGCAGGCCGGTCTGGGCCAGTTGCTCGACGAGGCGCCGATACTTGGGCAGCATCCCCGCGTGGTGTACGCCGATGCCGCGGCGAACGAGGCCGGAGAGGATCTTCCCGAAGCCGGGGCCGAAGCGGAAGGCCCCGATCTCCTCGGCGATCTGCTCGGCGTCGTGCTTGGTGATGAAGTTCACGCTGAGCAGGCCCTGGGCCCGTTCCAGTGCGTCGGCCTGGGTGAAGTGCACGATGTAGACGGGCGCCTTCTGCTCCTGGACGAGATCGGTGACCTTCTCCTGCATCGGGGTCAATGACCACTCGAAGATCAGGGGAACGGGGCGCTCCGCATCGTCGATGAGGCTGGTGCTGCGGCCCGTGCGTTCGGACAGGTCGGCCATGAGCCGGTCGACGTCGCCGAGCGTGGCGCTCATCAGCAGGAATTGCGCCTGCGGGAGTTCGAGCAGCGGCACCTGCCAGGCCCAGCCACGATCAGGTTCGGAATAGAAGTGGAACTCGTCTGCGATGACCATGCCCACATCGGCTGCCGCACCCTCGCGCAGCGCGATGTTGGCCAGCACCTCCGCGGTGCAGCAGATGATCGGCGCATCCGCGTTCACCGAAGCGTCGCCGGTCACCATCCCGACGTTGTCGGCCCCAAACACCTGGCACAGGGCGAAGAACTTCTCGCTGACGAGCGCCTTGATGGGTGCGGTGTAGAAACTCACCCGGTCGGTGTTCAGCGCCGCGAAGTGGGCTGCCAGGGCCACCATCGACTTCCCCGAACCGGTGGGCGTCGCGAGGATGAGGTTGTTTCCGGAGAACAGTTCGATGGCCGATTCGTCCTGATGGGGGTACAACGAGATCGACTCGCCCTCCGCCCAGGCGGTGAAGTGTTCGTAGAGGGAGTCCGCATCACCTGGCACGGGGTCGGTGAGCTTCGGCATGCGGTCCAACCTACCGGATGCCCCCTGAGCGAGGCGCGTCCGGGCACGGAGGACCGTGACACGTCGAAGAGGATCCCCGCGGCCGGCTCTGGGCCCATTCAGGCCGAAGTGAAGCGGTGCAGGACGACCTGCGACTGGTTCAGGAACCGGTACTTCGGGCCCGTCACTCCCACGCCGGAGTCAATGAACAAGGTTGCCTCTCCCATCTCGTAGGGGCCCTTGGAGTACTCCGGGAAGAAGTTGCGGCCCGGGGCGTAGATCGCCCCGACGAACGGGAGGCGGATCTGGCCGCCATGCGTGTGGCCGCACATCGCGTAGTCGATCCCGTTGGCCTCCAGTTTCCCCACCACGTCCGGTGAGTGGGTCAGGAGCAGCCGGAAGGCATCCTCAGGGGCACCATCGAGGGCGGCGGCAAGGTCTCCGTGGCCGCTGAAGTGGTCGTCGGTGGCCGCGACGATGGCCCTCCCCCAGGGCCCCAGGTAGGCGAAGTGCTCATCCACCATCAGGGTCACGCCGTACTGCTCGTAGAGCGCATGGAGGTCGGTCTGCTGGGCGGACCAGTGCTCGTGGTTGCCATCGACGGCGACCACCGGCGCGCCCGCCTCCCGAAGCCCCGCGATCAGTCTCTCGACGGAGGAGAGGTCCTCGTTGTGGGTGTTGATCAGGTCTCCCGTCAACGCAATGAGGTCCGCTCGGGCCGCGACGGCGATCTCCACCACCTGGTCGACCTGCTCCGGCCGCGGCAGGCTGTGGAAGTCAGATACCTGGAGCACCCGGAACTCATCGGTGAGCTCGGGCGTGACATGGACCGTCTCCACGAGCTTCGTGTGGCCCACCTCCCACGTGCCCCGGACGTGAAAGGCGGCCCCTCCTGCCACCAGCAGCAGCACCAGGACCGTTGCCAGCAGCGCAAGGGGCCGCCTCCGGGGTTCAGACACCAATCGGGGTCACCGCTCGGAGCGGTTCAGTGCGCTCAGGATCGCCTTCATCGAGGCCGAGGTGATCGACGGGTCGATGCCGACGCCCCACAGGACCTCCGCGTCGTCGCCCTCGCCGATCTCGCACTCGACGTAGGCCGCGGCCTGCGCGTCGCCGCCGGAATCCAGCGCGTGCTCGGCGTAGTCCAGCACCCGCACGTGCGCGCCGGCCTGGACGAGGCCGTCGACGAAAGCGGAGACGGGGCCGTTGCCCTCGCCGTGGATGCCGACTCCCTGGCGCTCGGGCCCGTCCACTGTTGCGTTGACGGCGAACGAACCGTTGCTCGACGTGGTGCCGGCGCTGGTCAGGCGCCACGGGCCCTCCGACAGATACTCGTCGTTGAAGATGTCGTAGATCTCCTGCGGGGTGATCTCGGAACCGGTGGTCTCCGTGTGCTGCTGCACGGCGCGGCTGAACTCGATCTGCAGGCGGCGTGGCAGGTCCATCTTGAACTCGGACTTCAGCAGGTAGGCCATGCCGCCCTTGCCCGACTGCGAGTTGACGCGGATGACGGCCTCATAGGTGCGGCCGACGTCGTGCGGGTCGATGGGCAGGTACGGCGCCTCCCATGGCATCTCGGTGACGGCCTTGCCGGCCTCCTCGGCGACGTACTCCAGGTGCTCCAGGCCCTTCTTGATGGCGTCCTGGTGCGAGCCGGAGAAGGCAGTGTAGACCAGGTCACCCGAGTACGGGTGGCGCGGGTGCACGGGCAGGCCGGTGCAGTATTCGACGGTGCGGCGCACGTGGTCGATGTCGTGGAAGTCGAGCTGCGGGTCCACGCCCTGCGTGTACAGGTTCAGGGCCAGCGTCACCAGGTCGACGTTGCCGGTGCGCTCGCCGTGGCCGAAGAGGCAGCCCTCGACGCGGTCTGCGCCGGCCATCTGGCCCAGCTCGGCCGCCGCGACTGCAGTGCCGCGGTCGTTGTGCGGGTGCAGCGACACGGCGACGTTCTCGCGGTGCTTCACGTTGCGGATGAAGTACTCGATCTGGTCCGCGTAGGTGTTGGGCGTGGAGCGCTCGACCGTGGCAGGCAGGTTGAAGATGATCTCGCGGTCCGTGGCGGGCTGCCACACGTCGGAGACGGCGTTGCAGACCTCGACGGCGAAATCGGTGGGCGTCTGGGTGAAGATCTCCGGGGAGTACTGGTAGCCGAACTCGACGTCGCGCAGGTACTTGTCGGCGTACTTCATCACCATCTCGGTGCCGCGCACGGCCATGTCCACGCACTCCTTCTCGGAGATGCGGAACACGACGTCGCGGAACAGTTGCGCCGTCGCGTTGTACATGTGGATGGTCGCACGCTTGGCGCCGACCAGCGACTCCGCCGTGCGGCTGATGAGGTCCTCGCGGGCCTGCGTCAGCACCGAGATCGTCACGTCGTCGGGGACCCGGTCCTCTTCGATCAGCTGGCGGACGAACTCGAAGTCCGTCTGCGAGGCCGACGGGAAGCCGATCTCGATCTCCTTGTAGCCGATCTCGACCAGCAGTTCGAACATGCGCATCTTGCGCGAGGGGGTCATGGGGTCGATGAGGGCCTGGTTGCCGTCTCGCAGGTCGGTCGACAACCAGCGCGGTGCGTGCTCGATGCGCCTGCTGGGCCAGGTGCGGTCCGGTACGTCGACCGGTACGAAGGGGGTGTAGCGGTGCACCGGCATCCCGGTGGGCTGCTGGACCGGCTTGGGCTGCGGGCGGTGGTTGATCTCAGTCATCGTCAAAATCTCCTGGGCTGGGGGTGTGTGCCAGACACGACAAGCACCGCAGCGAGGAGATCCGGCTCAGAAGTTCTGGGCCTCGCTGCGGCAGCCAAGGAGCAGGTTGTGCCATGCCACGAGCGAAACAATAGCACCGGGGGCGGCAGCGTCAACGACACGTCCGCCCCCGGATGTCGAATCCCTACTTGACCGAGCCTGCGGTCAGGCCGCCGATGAGACGCTTCTCGATGATGCCGAACAGGATGGCCACCGGCACGATCGCGACGAGGGCAACCGTGAACAGGTACTGCCAGTCCTGGACGTACAGGCCGAGGAACCGCGGCATGGACACCGTCAGCGGCTGGAGGCTGTTGTCCCTGACCAGGATGAGGGCCGCGGCGAACTCGTTCCACGAGTTGACGAACACGAACACGATGGCGGTCACGATGCCGGGCCACACGAGCGGTAGCGAGATGCGGAACATCGTCTGCAGGCGCCCGAGGCCGTCGATGAGGGCTGCCTCGTCCACCTCCTTGGGCACCGAGGCGAAGAACGCCTGCATGATCCAGATCGCAAAGGAGAGGTTGAACGCGGCGTTGATCAGGATCAACGCGCCCCAGACCGCGTAGCCCTGCCAGCCCTTGAACTCCTGGAACAGGCCGACGGCCAGCACTGTGGGCTGGAGCATCTGCGTGCAGAGCACCAGCAGCAGGAAGACGAGGCGGCCGGGGAACCGGAAGCGGGCGATGTAGTAGGCGGCCGGGGTCGCCACGATGAGCACGAGGATCGTCGCGCCGAAGGCGATGACGGAGGTGGCGAGCAGCGACGACGCCGGGTTGACCTCGGAAGTCCACACGTCGAGGTAGTTCTGCCAACGGGGTTCTGCCGGGAAGTAGTCCGGCGGGATCTTGGTGACCTCGAGGCGCGTCTTCAGCGACGTGATGAACATCAGCAGGTATGGGAAGCCGAAGAACAACATGACGACCAACGCGCCGATGATGGTGAGGATCAGGTTCGGCTTCTTGTCGATGCCGCCGCGGAGCTTGTGTTCAGACTTGACCTTCGCCATGGCTCAGGCCACCTCCTTCGTGGGCTTCACGATGATCAGGTAGATCGCGATGATGACGAGGCAGAACATGAAGTTCAGTACCGACAGCGCCGAGGAGACGCCGGGGCCGAGGTTCGACTGGTACTCGAACATCAGCGTGGTGGTGATGTGCCCGGAGTGGTATCCGGGGGTGTCCTGCAGGATCCTCAGGATGGGCAGCGAGTTGAACACGTTGATGATGTTGATCAGCGCCGCGGTCGCCACCGCGGGGCGCAGCAGGGGCAGCACGATGTGCCAGTAGCGCTGCGGGGAGTTGGCGCCATCGACGTGCGCGGCCTCGAGCACGTCGCCCGGGACGGCCTGCAGGCCGGCGAGAATGGTGTAGGTGGTGAAGGGCAGCGACACATAGATGGCCACGAACACGGCCACCCAGAACGCGGAGGTCGGGTCCTTGGTCCACGCCTTGGCGGATTCGAGGATGCCCGTGTCGACCATCAGACGGTTGAACAAGCCGACGTTCTGCTCCAGGCCGTAGCGGAACACGGTGGCCGTCATGACCACGGAACAGGCCCACGGCAGGATGATGAACAGGCGGATGAACTTGCGGCCGCGGAACGGCTTGTTGAGGAACTGCGCCAGCGCGAGGCTGAGGATCACGGTGACGATCACGACGATGACGACCCAGACAACAGTGTTGAGCAGGATGCGCGAGATCGGCACGCCCGGGAAGGTCAGTGCCCCCGCTGGACCGAAGTAGTTGTCGAGACCGACGTTCTCCGTACCGCCGATGCCGAAGCGGTTGTACTTGAAGAACGAGGTGTAGATCATCAGGCCGGCCGGGTAGAGCACGACCCCGACGATCAGGATCAGCGTCGGCAACAGCCAAGGCAGTGCTCGGAGGGTCTCCCAGCCACCGGAGATCTTCCTCTTCTTGGTTTGGTTCACCATCTGTGGTGTGGCGGTCAACGACACCGGCGTCGTCCCTTCTCGATCAAACTGGGAGGAATGTGGCGTGATGTGGGGTGGCACGGATGCCCGTGCCACCCCACATCACATGTGATTCAGGTCAGGTCAGCCCTGGGCTGCGACCTGAGCCTCGAGCTGCTCCAGGAGGGCCTGGGGCTCTTCGGTGCCGATCTTGAAGGCGTTCTGCTGCAGAGCGGTCTGCAGGGCATCCCACTGCGGGTTCGCCACGGGGGCGAAGCGCACGACCGACAGGGCGTCGAGGAAGGCAACCTGGTTGCCCTCAGCCGAACCCTTGGCGGAGTCGATCACCGAGGTGGTGACGGGGAGGAGGCCGGTGCCCTCGTACCAAGGCGTGTACAGCTCGTCCTGGTAGAAGTAGTCGAGGTAGGCAGCGGTCGCGGCCTTGCGGTCCTCGTCCTGGTTGTTGAAGGCGACGATGAAGTCGGTCACGCCGATGGCAACGCCTTCGCCGTCCTTCGAGGGAACCGGGGCGAGCGCCACGTTGACGCCACGCGCCTCGGCATCGCCGACGACCTGGCCGTGACCGATCGCCATGGCGAGCTGGCCGTTGGCGAGGAGGTCGGTGGTGTCCTGACGGTTGTCCTCGAGGTTCGGCTGGGTCCAGCCGTTGTCGTACATCTTCTTCATCTGCGCGAAGCCCTCGAGGGCGACGTCGGAGTTGACGGAGAGGTTCTCGCCATCAGCCCAGTCGCCGCCGGCGCCCCACACCCAGAGCGAGGCCTCGATCTGAGCCTCTTCGGCGCCGAGCGGCATGCCATAGGCGTAGACGTCACCGTCGAGGTCGACGATGGCCTGGGAGGCGGCCTCGAGGTCGGCCCAGCTCTTCGGGGGCTCGGCGATGCCGGCCTGCTCGAAGAGGTCGGTGTTGTAGACGAGCATGCGGGCCGAAGCGATGTCCGGGGCAGCCCACTGGGTGCCGTCGGGGCCGGCGCCGTTCTCCATGAGGGTGGCGTCGAGGTTGGCGAGGGTCTCCTCGCTCAGCAGTTCATCGATCGGGTACAGGAGGTCAGCCTCGGCGAGCGACGCGAACGCGTTGTCGTTGAGGATGTCGGGCAGGTCGCCGGCCTGGATCCGCGACTGGACGGTCTGCGCGAAGTTCTCCCAGCCGTCGATCTGCAGGTTGACGGTGACGTTGGGGTACTCCTCGTTGAAGGCCGCGGTGATGCGGTCCCAGTCGGCCTGCGACGTGTCGCCGTAGGACGGGGCGAGGATGTTGATCTCGGTGG
>DURG01000170.1 GCA_012837465.1 Propionibacterium sp.
CTGTTGTCTTCGGCGCGCACCACGTGCGGTGGATACGACGAGTCCGTGGCAATCTGGAATGTCTGGCCGGCCACCGCCGACGCATCGCCCTGGGCGTGTGCGGAGCCCGGGGAGAGACCCGTCAGGGCCAACACTCCGAGGATCAACCAGATGAGGGCACTTCTTGCCGACTTTCCTGCGGCTGGTGCGCGCATGGGTGCCTTTCGCTGTGGATGTGTGGGGTGCTCCCACCATGTGATCGCAGGTGCTGGCGGGCCCCGCAGTGCCGAGGACCCACATCGATCCTGAGAGAGGACACGGCAACCGACCCGCCGAAGGCACTTGTCATGTGGTGCTCATTGGGCAGAAGCTAAGAGTTTCCTGAGATTCTGCCGGGGTCCACCAACCGAGATGGGACGTGGGGAGGGGCCTTCCCTGACGCTCAGCCGGGCATGGCACGGCGCGGCAGCGCCGTCATCGCCACGGTCACGTCCTGACGTTCCCGCACGTCCTCGACCCCGGGCAACTGGGGAACGGCGGGCTCCAGCAGGTCGACGATGAACGCTGCGCTCGGCCGCTCCTGCGGATCCTTGGCGAGGCAATCGCTGATCAACGAGACCAGCTCGGCCGGCGTCCCCTCGGGGAACGGCGGCGGCGGGTCCTGCACGTGCGCGAGGGCCGTGGCGATCGGCGTGGCGCGGGAGAAGGGCTTCTCACCGGTGAGCATCTCGTAGGCGAGCACGCCCAGGCCGTAGACGTCCGTCGCCGTGCTCGGCTCCTGGCCCAGCGCCTGCTCGGGGCTCAGGTAGTGGGCGGTGCCCAGCACCTGCCCGGTGAGGGTCTGGGAGAAGCTGCCCACGGAGCGTGCGATCCCGAAGTCGGTGAGCTTCGCGCCGGTGTCCGGCAGCAGGACGTTGGCCGGCTTGATGTCGCGGTGGATGATCTCCGCCTCGTGTGCCACCACCAGGGCCGAGGCCATGTCGTACATCAGCAGGCGCGTCTGCTCCACGCCCAGCGGGCCGCGGGACAGCAGCCCGGCCAAGGTGGGGCCGTCCACGAACTCCATCACGAGGCAGGACAGGCCCTCGTGCTCGACGTAGTCGTGAACCGAGACGATATTGGGGTGTTCCACCTGCGCGGCGAACCTCGCCTCGGCGCGAAAGCGCTCGGCCAGGGCGAACTCGTCGCGGGTGTGTGGGTGCATGACCTTGAGTGCGACGCGGCGCTCCAGCACGTCGTCGAAGCCTTCCCAGACCTGCCCCATGCCACCGGAGGCCACATGGCCGATCAGGCGGTACCGCTCTGCGAGTACCAAGCCGGGCCGAAGACGCTCCACGTAAACCTCCGAAGCCGCCCCTGAGCAGGGCGAACGGATCGATCATACGCCCATCCGAGGCATCCGCCCGACCACTCGGGCTTGGGCGGTTCGCTACGCTGGGGGCACCACAAGGACACAGGAGTCAACCATGGGAATCCTCGGCAAGCTGTTCGGCCGTTCCTTCGAGGACGCGGAGGTCACGCCGGCACACTTCGACAGCGATGCCGTGCGGAAACCCGTCGACGAACTGATCGGCGCGCTCGGCGAACTCGCCGACGCGATGGACACCGAGGACGCCCCGATGTCGAACCCGGGCTGGCGAGGCCGCCTCCGGGATCTGCGCAACGCACGTGGCGAACTGCGCCTGCTGAGCCGCAAGGCCACCTTCACGAAGGATGACCTCTTCGAGGTGCTCACCACCGTCCGCCCGCTGTACCGCGGCGAGCCGCCCAAGGACTTCGCGCGGCTGGCAGACCTCAACGACCGCGTCGTCGAAGGCATCGAGGCGGTCTACCAGGCCGCCAGCTGACGCTGCCCGCTCAACGGCGCCCCCGAAGGATACCGGGTGGGGTGTCGAAGCGGGCACGTTCACCGAGCATTCATCGCCCCCGCCTTGAATGGCGACCCACCCCACTCCATAGAGTGGAGGCATGGCGACTTTCGCGGACACCGCTGCTATCAACCTCCGCCTCGGCCTCCTGGGCCTCCCCCTCGTCGAGGGCAAGGACTCACAGGAGGCCCTCGACCTGGTGCGGCCGGTGATGGCCCGGCAACGGGAGCTCAACCGGCGCCTCGCGCACCGACTCCCTGCCGTGGACACCCGCATCCAGAACTTCCTCGACGCCTACCTCGAGGGCACCGACGCCGAGCCTCACCTCCCGCGGCAGACCCTGGTCCTCGACCAGGCCGGACTGGCCCGGGAGATGAGCCTCCCCGTCGACTCCGACACCTTCGCCTCCGAACAGCTCACGA
>DURG01000171.1 GCA_012837465.1 Propionibacterium sp.
CCCGCCGATCTCCTCGTAGGTCTCGCGTGGCGCCTCGGGGATCGCGCCGAGCAGGGCGTCGAGCAGGTCGCCCGACCCACGTCCGTGCAGGGCAGAGACCGCGTAGGGCTCCCCCAGGCCGAGATTCCACATGGTGGCGGCCATGACCTCGTGGCGCTGGTCGTCGACCTTGTTCGCGGCGAGCACGACCGGCTTCTTGGAGCGCCGCAGGACGCGAACGACGGCCTCGTCCTCGTCGGTGGTGCCGACGGTGGCATCGACGACGAAGAGCACGGCATCGGCGAGCGAGATGGCAAGCTCCGCCTGCTCGGCGATGGCGGCGGCCATGCCGGTGGCATCCGACATCCAGCCGCCGGTGTCGACGAGCACGAACTCGCGACCGTTCCAGTTGGCGTCGTACGAGACCCGATCACGGGTCACCCCTGGCTGGTCCTGCACGACGGCTTCGCGGCGCCCGAGGATGCGGTTGACCAACGTGGACTTGCCGACGTTGGGCCGGCCGACGACGGCCACGATGGGCTTGACGGTCTCGGACACTGGGCCTCCTGCTGGTGGGTCCTTCGACCAGCCGCGGGTGGCTGGCTCAGGAAACGGGCCTCCCCAGCCTAGCGGGTCAGTTACGTGGCGAGAGAGCGATGATGGCGTCGACGACCTCGTCGGGGCTGAGGAACGTCGAGTCGATGACGGTGACGCCCTCGGCGGCGTCGGTGAAGTTCGACACGGTCGAGTCGTCGCGGTCGCGGCGCAGCACCTGGTCGGTGACCTCGTCCGCGGTGGCCTTGCCCTCGACCTCGGCAGCGCGTCGTGCCACCCGTGCCTGGGGATCCGCCACGAGCAGAACACGCACGTCTGCGTCAGGCGCCACCACCGTGGTGATGTCGCGGCCCTCGACGACGATGCGGCGTTCGTGCTGCGTGATGATCCTGCGCATGAGTTCGGTCAGGAGTCGGCGCACCTCGAGGTTGGTGGCCACGGTGGACACGGCGGCGGAGATGCGCGGCTCGCGGATCTCCTCGGTGACCTCATGGCCGTTGATGTGGAAGCACGGCGCGTCGGGGCTGGTGTCGCACACCAGATCCGCCTCCTCGACCAGCTTCGCCACGGCTTGGCCGTCGGCCCCCTCGGGGTAGCGGCGGAGGTACTCGGTGGTGGCGGCTCGGTACATGGCTCCGGTGTCGAGGTAGCCCAGGCCGAGCCGCCGGGCGAGCAGCTTTGCAGTGGTCGACTTCCCCGATCCGCTCGGGCCGTCGATGGCGATCAACATGGACATCAGGCACTCCCTCGATGCGTGGACCATACACTCCACCCGCGCTCCACGAGGGTGGCCCGGAGCTGCTCGGCGACATCGCTCTCGACGGCGATCTGCAGGTAGCCGACCTCGCGGACGGGGTCGTGGGTGAGTTCGAAGTCCTCGACGTTGAAGCCGACGTCGCCGATGTCGGTGAACAGGCCGGCCAGCGCGCGGGGCTCATCGGGGATCTCGACGGTGACCTGCAGCAGGTCGAGCGGGCTCTGGCCGTGCTTGCCGAGCAGCGAGTGCGCGCCGGTCTGGCCCATGGCCAGGAATCGCTCGAGCTCCTCGGGGCTGTCGAGGACGCCGATGAGGTGCGTGAGGTCTGCGGCGACCTCCTCGAGTTCGTGGCGCACGGCGTCGGCGTTGGAGGCGATGATCTGGCGCCAGAGGCCGGGGTCCGAGCCAGCGATCCGCGTGACGTCGCGGATCCCCTGGCCGGCCAGGCGGAGGTTGCCGGTGGGCACCTCGCGCAGGTGGCTGGCGGTGAGGATGCTCATCAGGTGCGGCACGTGGCTGACCTGCGCGACCGCCTCGTCGTGGAGATCGACGGGCATGGTGACGACGTGGGCGCCGACGTCGTGGGCGAGGCGCTCGATGCGCTCCACATCTTCTGGCCGGTTGTCCGACTGGGGCGTGACGACCCAGGTGCGGTCGCGGAACAGGTCGCCCGACGCGGTCAGCGGTCCGGTGAACTGCGAGCCGGCCATGGGGTGTGAGCCGACGTAGCGGCGGTGCTCAGGGGCGAGGCTGACGACCGCCTCGAGGATGGGTGCCTTGACCGAGCCAACGTCGGTGATCACCGCTTCCGGGAACTTCTCGAGGGTCTCCGCGACGAGGGCCGGGATGGCCTCGGGGGGCGTGGCGACGACGACGATGTCCGGGTTGTCGGTGGCCTCATCGGACAGCCGACCGGCGCCGAGGCCGGCGGCCACGAGGGAGTGGGCCGCGACGATGTCCCACAGGAGGACGTCGTAGCCCACGCGGGTGAGGGCGAGGCCGAGCGACGAGCCGACCAGGCCGGCGCCCAGGATGAGGACGGAGGGGGTGGGCTCAGTCACGGGCCACCTCATCGGGGCGCAACCGGCGGAAGGTGCGGCGGCGCGGGGTGTCGCGCTCGAGCACTGCGACCTCCAACTGGTCGGTCCCGAGGGCGCGGCGGGCGAGGTCGACGGCGTCGTTGAGGGCGGCGTCGGCAGAGAAGCCCCCGCGCACGGCCTCGGCGATGCGCTCGGCGTCACCGCCGATCACCACGAGGTCGGGCTCGTCGGTGATCACGCCGTCATAGCTGATGCGGTAGAGCACGTCCCCCGACGGCTCCTCCCCCAGTTCGGCGACGATGAGTTCCACCTCGTAGGGCTTCTCGGCAGCCGAGGAGAATGCGCCACCCAGCAGTTGCGAGTATGCGCCGGCGAGGCTGCGGCCGGTGACATCGCGCCGGTCGTAGGAGTAGCCGCGCAGGTCCGCGTGGCGGATGCCGGCGACGCGCAGCGTCTCGAACTCGTTGTAGCGGCCCACTGCGGCGAACGCGATGCGATCGTAGATCTCGGCGACCTTGTTCAGCGTCGTGGAGCGGTTCTCGGCCACCAGCACGATGCCCCCGGCGTAGCGCAGGACGACGACGGCGCGCCCCCTGGCGATGCCCTTGCGCGCGAACTCCGCGCGGTCCTGCATCTGTTGCTCGGGACTGACGTAGAACGGCATGCTCACAGCGCGTACCCCCTCGGGCCGTCGGGACGGGTGGCTCGGGCGGCGACGATGGTCTCAGCCAGTTCGCGGACTCCGGCCTCGGACCACCGGGCGACCCCGGCGGCGGAGGCGCGCAGCACCAGCGGGAAGATGCCGCGGGTGAGGTCGAGGCCGGAGGTGGCGGAGTCGTCATCGGCGGCGTCGTACAGGGACTGCAGGAGCGCGGCCACGGCCGAGCGCTCGTCGGTGTCGGGGTCATGGAGCTTCTTCAGCGCCCCGCGCGCGAAGGCTGCGCCGGAGCCCACGGAACAGAACGCGTGCTCCTCGTAGCGTCCGCCGGTGGCGTCGTAGGAGAACATCCGGCCGCGGGCGGCGCGCTCGTCCCAGCCGACGAACAGGGGGAGCACGGCCAGGCCCTTCAGGGCCTGTGAGAGGTTGCTGCGCAGCATCGCGCTCAGCCGGTTGGCCTTGCCGTCGAAGCTCAGCGACGATCCCTCGACCTTCTCGAAGTGCTCCAACTCCACCTGGAAGAGGCGCACCAGTTCGACGGCGATGCCGGCCACGCCCGCCACGCCGACGATGGAGTGGTCGTCGGCGCCGAAGACCTTCTCGATGTCACGCATCGCGATGGCGGTACCCATGGTGGCGCGGCGGTCGCCAGCCATCACCACGCCGTCGCGGTACCGGGCCGCCACGATCGTCGTGCCGTGCACCAAATTCGGGGTCCCGGCGTCGACGGCGGGCAACGTCTCCGGTGCCACCTGCCTTAGGTAATCCAGGAAGGAACTGTCCATCATCACCCTCCTATAGTGGCTGCCATGAAGCGAGTCGTGCCAATCATCGTCGATCTGGTCTGCGTTCTGGTCTTCGCCATCACCGGACGTGCCTCGCACGGGTTGGACGCCACGGGCGTGCTGTCCACGGCCTGGCCGTTCCTCGTGGCGTGCCTGGCCGCCTGGGCGGCCATCATCCTGGTCAAGCTCAAGGGCTTCGGTTGGCGCGAGGCGCTGATCGTCTGGTTGGTCACGTTGATCGGTGGCATGCTGCTTCGAATCGTCTCCGGCGACACGGCCGCGTGGGCCTTCGTCATGGTGGCGACCCTAGTCCTCGGTGCTGACTTCTGGGGTTGGCGCATCGTCTACTGCCTGGTCAAACGTCGCTCCCGCCCCGCCTAAGTCCGCAGGGATGTTGGCCGGCCGCGGACCCGTGTAATCGGGGCCGTACGCACCGGGCGCAGGACGCCGCCTGCGCATGGGGGCGCGCTGCCCGGGGGCCAACCGTCGGGTGATGGCGAGGAAGCCGGTGTGGCTCGACGTGCCGTGGCCGGGCCGGATCGCCAGCCCCTCGGCATGCCAGTCGCGCATCGTCGTCTCGGTGAGCGTGGGCTCGGTGAAGCCGCCGTGCGCGCGGATGGTGTCGGCGACCCTGCCCAACTGCGTGGCCGTGGCCACGTAGCAGACCAGCACGCCGCCGGGGATGAGCCGCTCCCCCACCGCGTCGATGCACTCCCACGGGGCGAGCATGTCGAGGATGGCGCGGTCGATCTCCTCGTCCGAGATGACCTCCACGAGGTCGCCGACGGTCACGGTCCACGACGGGTGGTCGCCGCCGACGAACTCGCGCACGTTGCGCTGGGCCACCTCCGCGAACTGCTCGCGGCGCTCATAGGAGTGGAGCCGGCCCTCGGGGCCGATGGCGCGCAGCAGCGCCAGGGAGAGGGCACCTGAGCCCACGCCGGCCTCCAGGACCCGTGCGCCGGGGAACATGTCGCCCCACATGACGATCTGGGCGGCCTCCTTGGGGTAGATGACCGCTGCGTCGCGGGGCATGGCCACCATGTAGTCGTGCAGCAGGGGGCGCAGCGCCAGGTACTCCATCCCACCGGCCGACTTCACGGTCACGCCGTCCGGCCCGCCGATGAGGTCGTCATGTTGCACCGCACCCTTCGTGGTGTGCCAGACGGCACCGTCCTTGAGGAGGAGGGACTTGCGGCGCCCCTTGTTGTCGGTGAGCGTCACGCGCTCGCCGGCCTTGAGCGGGCCGGTCTTCACCCCGGAGAGGTTGAGGGTCATCAAGCGTCCTTTCGCGCGCGCCACACGTCGGCGAGCATCTCCCACGACACGCCGTCGAGGCCCTCCCCGATGTGCATCCGGGGGTGAGGGTCGAGCGGCACGGAAGGAACAGCGTAGACCACGGCGCCCGACGCGAGCGCGGCCAGGGTACCCGGCACGGAGTCCTCCAACACCACCACCTCGTGGGGCTCGACGCCGAGGCGCTCCATGGCGATCCGGTAGCCCTCGGGGTGTGGCTTGGTCCTCACCACGTCGTCGGAGGTGATGAGGAACTCCACGTTCGACGGCAGCCGGTTGCGGGCCGCGGTCATCACGAAGCCGCTGCTGGCGGTCACCACCGCACAGGGCACGCCGCGCTCGGCAAGTTCGCCGAGGAGCTCGCGCGAGCCGGGCAGGTACGGGAGGTCCTGCGCGTTGATGGTGTCCACGACGCGCTGCTGGACATCGTCGAGGACGGCGTCGACGTCATCCGAGCCGATGGCCGCAGCCACGGTCTCGGCCGACAGCCGGGCGTCCTGCCCGGTCATCGACTCCCACTGCTGCTCGCTGAACGTCACGCCGTGCTCGGCGAGGATGCTGGCCTCGCTCGCCTGCCAGATGGGTTCGGTGTCGACGAGGGTGCCGTCGTAGTCCCAGAGGACCGCCTTGGGTTCAGCCTGCATTGAAGTACTTCGCTTCCGGGTGGTGCACGACGATGGCGTCGGTGGACTGTTCGGGGTGAAGCTGTAGTTCCTCGCTGAGTTCGACGCCGATGCGGCCGGGTTCGAGGAGGTCGACCAGCTTGATGCGGTCCTCCAGGTCCGGGCAGGCCGGGTAGCCGAATGAGTAGCGCGAGCCGCGATAGGCCTGCTTGCGGATGGCCTCGTCGATGTCGGTGGCTGCGCCGAAGCCAAGGTCCTGGCGGACGCGGTCGTGCCACATCTCGGCGAGGGCCTCGGCGAGCTGGACGGAGAGCCCGTGGAGTTCCATGTACTCGCGGTAGGAGTTGGCCTCGAAGAGCCTCTGGGCGCCCTTCGCCACCTCCCCACCCATGGTGACCAGCTGCATCGCCAGCACGTCCGGGCCAAGTTCGGCGGCTTCGTCGGCGTCGCGGAAGAAGTCGGCCAGGCACAGGCGCCTGTCGCGGCGCTGGCGGGGGAACGTGAACCTCGTGAGCTCCCGGGAGTGGTCCTCGGGGTCCCCGACGATGAGCGTCTCGCCGTCGGAGTGCACCGGGAAGTAGCCGTACACGACGCCGAAGTTGGCGAGGTTCTCGGTCTTGATGCGGTCCATCCACATTCGCAGGCGGGGCATGGCCTCGCCCTCGACGACCTCCTCGAACGACGGGCCGCCGCGGGTGCCCTTGAGGCCCCACTGGCCCATGAAGGTGGCGCGGTGGTCGAGCCAGGCGGCCACGTCGGCCAGCGCGATGCCCTTGACCACGCGGGTACCCCAGAACGGAGGGGTGGGCACGTCGATGCCGCGTGCCACGTCGGAGCGGATGCCGGGCTCGATGGGCTCGTCGGCCACCTCGACCTTCGCGTGGCGCCGCTTGCGCGGCTCCGGCAGTGCGGCGCCGGGCACGCCCTGCTTGACGGCCATCACGGCGTCCATGAGCGCGAGGCCCTCGAACGCGTCCTTCGCGTAGCGCACCTGGCCCTCGAAGATGTCGCCGAGGTCGTGTTCGACGAACGTGCGCGTCAGCGCCGCGCCGCCCAACAGCACGGGGTACTTCTCGGCGAGCCCCAGGCGGTTGAGTTCGGCGAGGTTGTCCTTCATCACGAGGGTGGATTTCACCAGCAGGCCGGACATGCCGATGGCGTCGGCACCGTGCGCCTCTGCAGCGTCGATGATCGCCTGGATGGGCTGCTTGATGCCGATGTTGATCACCGTGTAGCCGTTGTTGCTCACGATGATGTCGACGAGGTTCTTGCCGATGTCGTGCACGTCGCCGCGGACCGTGGCCAGCACGAGGGTGCCCTTGCCGGCGGACGATTCGGTCTTCTCCATGTGGGGCTCGAGGTGGGCCACCGCCTGCTTCATGGTCTCTGCCGACTGCAGGACGAACGGAAGCTGCATCTGTCCGGAGCCGAAGAGCTCGCCGACGGTCTTCATGCCGGCGAGGAGGTCCTCGTTGATGATGTCGAGGGCGGGCTTGGACTGCAGTGCCTCGTCGAGGTCGGCGGTGAGGCCCTTGGCCTCGCCGTCGATGATGCGGCGCCGGAGGCGCTCGGCCAAGGGCAACGCGGCGAGTTCTGCGGCGCGGGAGGCTCGCACGGAGGCGGCCGTGACGCCCTCGAACAGCTCGAGGAACTTCGAGAGCGGGTCATAGCCCTCGGAGCGGCGGTCGTAGACCATGTCCAGCGCCACCTCACGCTGCTCCTCCGGGATGCGGTCCATCGGGAGGATCTTGGCGCTGTGCACGATGGCCGAGTCGAGGCCGGCCTGCACGCACTCGTGCAGGAACACGGAGTTGAGCACCATGCGGGCGGCAGAGTTGAGGCCGAACGAGATGTTGGACACGCCGAGCGTGGTTCGCACGCCCGGGTAGCGGCGCTTGAGCTCGCGGATGGCTTCGATGGTCTCGATGCCGTCGCGGCGGGTCTCCTCCTGGCCGGTGGCGATGGGGAAAGTGAGGCAATCGACGAGGATGTCGCCGACGTCCATGCCCCAGTTCTGGGTGAGGTCGTCGATGAGGCGGGCGGCGACGCGCACCTTCCACTCGGCGGTGCGGGCCTGGCCCTCCTCGTCGATGGTGAGGGCCACGACGGCGGCGCCGTGCCCGCGTACGAGCGGCATGATGCGCCCGAAGCGGGAGTTCGGCCCGTCTCCGTCCTCGTAGTTGACCGAGTTGATGATGCAGCGGCCGGCGAGGTGTTCCAGGCCGGCCTGCAATACCTCGGGCTCGGTGGAGTCCAGCACGATGGGCAGGGTCACGGACGTGGACAGGCGGGAGGCGAGCTCCTTCATGTCCGCCACGCCGTCGCGGCCCACGTAGTCGACGCACAGGTCGAGCACGTGCGCCCCGTCGCGGGCCTGGGCCTTGGCGATCTCGATGCACTCGTCCCAGTTCTCGGCCAGCATCGCCTCACGGAAGGCCTTGGAGCCGTTGGCGTTGGTGCGCTCGCCGATGTTGAGGTAGCTGGCGTCCTGCTCGAACGGCACCTGGATGTACAGCGAGCTGGACGAGTTCTCCGGCTGGGGGTCACGGGCGATGACCTCGCGGCCACTGAACCGGTCTGCGAGCAGCTTGATGTGCTCGGGGGTGGTGCCGCAGCAACCACCGATGACGGCCAGGCCGAACTCGTCGAGGTACTGTCCCAGCGCATCTGCGAGCCCGTCAGGACCCAGCGGGTAGCGGGCGCCTTCAGCGGTCAGCTCGGGCAGGCCGGCGTTGGGCATGGTGCCGACGGCGATCCGGGCGTTGCGGGCGAGGTGGCGCAGGTGCTCGCTCATCTCGGCGGGGCCGGTGGCACAGTTGAGTCCGATGCAGTCGATGCCCAGGGCCTCGAGGGAGGTCAGCGCAGCACCGATCTCGGAGCCCAGCAGCATCGTGCCGGTGGTCTCCACGGTGACGTTGACGAGGATGGGCAGGTCCACGCCCGCCTCCTCCGCGGCGCGCTGTGCACCGATGACGGCGGCCTTCGCCTGCAGGAGGTCCTGGCAGGTCTCGATCTGCACGCCGTCGATGCCACCGCGGATCATGGCGGCCACCTGGCGCTGGTAGGCGTCGCGGATGGCGGCGAACTCGACGTGGCCGAGCGTGGGCAGCTTGGTGCCGGGCCCCATGGAGCCCAGCACGAAGCGCGGCTTGTCGGTGTACTCGTCGGCCACTTCACGGGCGATGCGGGCGGAGGCCTCGGCCAGTTCCTCCAGCCGGTCGACGATGTCGTACTCGGCGAGCGCGGCGAGGTTGGTGCCGAACGAGTTGGTCTCGACGGCGTCAGACCCGGCGTCGAGGTAGGCGCGGTGGACGGAGGCCACGACGTCGGGCCGCGTCACGTTGAGGATCTCGTTGCACCCCTCGAGACCTTGGAAGTCCTCCTCGAGGCTGAGTTCTCCGAAGGACTGCAGCATCGTCCCCATGGCGCCATCGGCGACGAGGACGCGACTATTCAACAGATTTCTGAGGGAAACAGGCACCACGCAAGGCTAGCCCCACCCGGGTAGGCTGGACGAATGGGTTTCATGGACGGGCTTCGCGACCCTGTTGTGGTGATCGCGTTCAGCGGTTGGAATGACGCAGGCAACGCCGCCAGCGACCTGCTGCGCCATCTGATGGACTCCTATCCCGGCACTGACGCGGGCGTCATCGACGATGAGAGGTTCTGGGACTACCAGCAGACGCGGCCCATGCTGCACCGCACCGCCGATGGTGCCTGGGTGGAATGGCCGGCGCTGCGGCTGCGCGCCGTGCACCATCCCGAGCGCGACATCATCGTGGTGCTCGGCCCCGAGCCCAACCTGTTGTGGCGCCAGTTCTCGATGGAACTCGTGGCCAAGATCAAGAAGATCGAACCCGAACTGGTGGTCTTCGTCGGTGCCATGCTCAGCGACACGCCCCACTCGCGCCCGCTGCCCGTCGGCGCCTACACCAACGACCCGGTGGTGGAGAAGAAGTGGGACATGGGCACCAGCGACTACACCGGCCCCACGGGCATGATCGGCGTCGCGACCCAGCTGATGTTGCACGAGCGCATCCCGGCGGCATCCCTGTGGGTGTCTGTGCCGCACTACGTCTCGACCCCGCCCAACCCGAAGGCGCAGGATGCGCTGCTCACGGAGTTGGAATCGATCCTGCATGTCACGCTGCACCATGCGGAGCTGCCGACGGAGGCCGAGAAGTGGACCACAGCGGTGGATCACCTCAGCCAGCAGGACCCGGACATCGCGGAGTACATCGGGCAGTTGGAGGAGGCCCGGGATTCCGAGGAGGTCGAGGGCGCCACGGGCGACACGATCGCCGCGGAGTTGGAGAAGTTCCTCCGCCGCCACGGCGACGACGGACCCGACCCCGGCCCCTGAGCCGTCAGTGCCTGCAGGCCGTGACGGCGAGGTCGCGGAGCTGGTTGACCATCGCGTCCGGGTCGTCGGAGTTGTAGACGGCTGAGCCGGCCACGAAGGTGTCGGCCCCGGCCTCAGCACAGCGTTCGATGGTCTCGGCGCTCACGCCGCCGTCGACCTGGAGCCAGATGGGCCGGTCTCCCAGCAGTTCCCGCGTGCGGCGGATCTTGGGCAGCACGAGGTCGAGGAACTTCTGGCCGCCGAAGCCCGGCTCCACCGTCATCAGCAGCACCATGTCCACCTCGTCGAGCATGTCGGCGTAGGCGTCGATCGGGGTGGCGGGCTTGAGGCCCATCGAGGCGCGGGCGCCGAGCTTGCGCAGCTCGCGGGCCAGCCGGATGGGGGCGTGCGCGGCCTCTACGTGGAACGTGACGGACTCGGCGCCCGCCTCCGCGTAGGCAGGTGCCCAGCGGTCCGGGTCCTCGATCATGAGGTGGATGTCGAGCATCTTGTCGGTGATCTTGCGCAGCGACTCGACCACGGGCAGGCCGATGCTCAGGTTCGGGACGAAGTGGTTGTCCATCACGTCCACGTGGACGGCATCGGCGCTGCCGATGCGGCCGACCTCCGTGGCGAGGTTGGCGAAGTCGGCGTTGAGGATGCTCGGGGTGATGCGCATGGCCTCACTCTATCGAGCCGGGCTCAGGTGCCGACGCGGAGGAGGGACAAGTACATCGCGTCGGTGCCGTGGCGCTGGGGCCAGAGCTGGAGGTCGTCGCCGAGAGCGGCGTCCGGCACGTCTGGCAGGGCATCGGCGGCGTGCAGGCGGGTGACGTGCGGGTGCTCCGCCAGGACATGGTCGACGACCTCGGTGGTCTCGGCGCGGTGCGGCGAGCAGGTCACGTAGGCCACCACTCCCCCGGGTACCGTCGACGCGATGGCCTGACGCAGCAGGTCACGTTGGAGGCCTCCGAGCGCGGCGACGTCCTCGGGGTGGCGCCGCCAACGCGATTCCGGGCGGCGGCGCAGGGCGCCCAGGCCGGTGCACGGGGCGTCGACCATCACCTTGGCGAAGGAGCGTCCCCATGCCGGCCGGGTGCCGTCGGCTGCGATGGTGACGGCGCCGCCCGGGTATGCCTTCAGGGACTGCGTCACGAGCCGCGCCCGGTGCTCCTGGGCCTCGGAGGCGAGCAGCCAGGTGCCCTGCCCGCGGGCGAGACCCGCCAGGAGGGCCGCCTTGCCACCGGGGCCTGCGCACATGTCCAGCCACGGGCCATCGGGCGCCTCGGCGTTCGCGAGCGCCCAGGCGACGAGCTGCGAGCCCTCGTCCTGCACGCCGGCCCGCCCGTCCCTGACGGCAGCCTGCTCGGCCGGCGCTCCATCGGTCGTGGCGCCGAAGGGAGAGAATCGGGTGGGGGTGGCGCCGTCGAGGTTCGCCAGTTCCGCGAGGCCGGGGCGCAGCACCAGGGTGGGCTGCGGGGCCTCGTTGTTCGCCGCCAGCGCGGCCGGCACTTCCTCGGCAGGCAGCAGGTCGGCGTACGCCTCGACGATCCAGCGCGGGTGGTGGCCGCGGATGGCGAGGGCACCGATGGGGTCGGCCTTCCTGGTGAGCTGGTCGAGCCAGCCGTCGAGGTCCTTGGCGGAGACCTTGCGCAGGATGGCGTTGACGAGGCCCGTGACTCGCTGGCCAACGGTCGAGCGGGCCAGTTCCACGGACGAGGTGACGGCTGCGTACTTCTTCATCCGCATGCCGAGCAACTGGTGGGTGCCCAGGCGCAGGAGGTCGACGACGGCGGGCTGCAGGGTGTTGAGCTTGCGCCCCGAGGCCGCCTCGATCACGAGGTCGTAGGTGCCCATCAGGCGGCAGGTGCCGGAGACCAGCTCGGTGACCAGGCCTGCGTCGCGGGTGTCGAGGCCGGCGGTGGCGAGGCGCTTGGCCAACGCGAGGTTTGCGTAGGCGTCCTCGCCGGTGACCTGGCGCAGGACGTCGAAGGCGACGCGGCGCGGGTTGTTCATGCCAGCACCGTGCCCGCGGGGGCGTTGCGGGCCCAGTCGATGGCAGCCATGCGGCGCTTGCCGGCCGGCTGCACCTCGAGCAGTTCGAGCGTGCCCTCCCCCGTGCCGACGAAGGCCTGGCGCTTGGTGGTGGCGAGCTCGCCCGGCGCCAGCTCCGGCCCTTCTGCGCTGGCAGCCCGGTAGACCTTGAGCCGCTGCCCGTCCAGCTCGCACCACGCGCCCGGATCCGGCGAGCAGCCCATGATGAGGTTGCGGAGTTCGCGGACCGGTCGGGTCCAGTCGATGCGCGCCTCCTCGACGGTGATCTTCGGCGCGATCGTGATGCCCTCCGCGGGCTGGGGCGTGGGCGCCTCCCCCGCCGCCACCATGTCCATGGCGCGCACCAACTGCTGGGCGCCGCTCTCGGCCAGCTGGGCCAGGAGTTCGCCGGCCGTCGCGTCGGGCATGGGCTGCGACTCCATCCGGTACACGTCGCCCGCGTCGAGCTCCTTGACGATCTGGAAGCAGGCCGTGCCGATCTCACTGTCGCCCGCCATGATCGCGCGCTGCACCGGGGCCGCGCCGCGCCAGCGCGGCAGCAGCGAGAAGTGCAGGTTGACCCACCCGTGCGTGGGGATGTCGAGCGCCGATTGCGGCAGCAGCGCGCCATAGGCGACCACGGGGCAGGCATCCGGCGCGATCTCGCGGAGCCGGTCCTGGAACTGGGGTTCTCGCGGATGGCCGGGCTTCAGGACCTCGAGGCCGAGCTCCTCGGCGCGCTGCGCAACCAGCGACGGGGTGAGCTTGCGGCCGCGCCCCGCGGGTGCATCGGGCCGGGTGATGACCGCGACCACCTCGTGCCCCGAGTCCATCAGGGCGTCGAGGGACGGGACGGCGACCTTCGGTGTGCCGGCGAAGACGAGCCTCATGATTCCTCCAAGGATTCGGGGTCGATGTGGATGCTGAGCTGCCCGCGCTCCTTGCGGGCGGAGCGGATGGCGGCAGCGCTCTTGACGCGGCGGGTCAACTCACGGGCCTGGTCGACGGGAGTGCGCAGCAGCGCGGCCCATCGCTCCGGGCCCACCTCCGTGGGGCCGAGGATGTCCACCCCCGCCCAATCGTCGTTGTCGAGGAGCTCGG
>DURG01000172.1 GCA_012837465.1 Propionibacterium sp.
CGGCTCAACCAGCGTGCGGGCGACCGGCTCAACCAGCGTGCGGGCGACCGGCTCAACCAGCGTGCGGGCGACCGGCCCAACCAACGGCTACCAGCCGCGGGCGATCCACTCCGCGCGTGCTGGGCGCTCGGTCCCGATCGTGGTCGACGGGCCATGGCCCGTGTGCACATCGGTTGAATCGGGCAGGACGAACAGCCGGTCGGTGATCGAGGCGATGATCTGGTCGAAGTCGGAGTAGCCCCACCGGGTGGCGCCGGGGCCGCCCTCGAACAGGGTGTCGCCGCTGAACACGCAGGCAAGGTCCTCGACCACCAGCGAGCAGGAGCCGGGCGTGTGCCCCGGGGTGTGCCGCACCTCCAACTCGACGCCCGCGACGCCCAGGCGTTCGCCGTCGACCAGCGGCTCGAACTCCGCGCCCGGATGCTCCTCCTCCCAGAGGAAGCGGTCCGCCTCGTTGAGCCGGATGGGAGGGAAGCCCGCCAGCGCGGCGAACTCCTGCACGGCGCGGATGTGGTCCCAGTGGCCGTGGGTCAGCACGATCTGGGCGACCCTGCGGCCGGCCACCTTCGCGGCGACCGCCTCCGCGTCGTGCGCCGGGTCGACGACGATGACCTCGCCGTCGTCGCCGACCAGCCAGACGTTGTTCTCGAAGCCCTCACCGGATTCGGTGACGAGGTGCTCGACTCGGGCGCTCATGCTTCCTCCTTGACGGGTTCGACCAGCGCCCACGACACGATGGAGATGAGGCGGCGCGAGTCGCTGGTGTAGCCGAGTTGTTGTGGGGAGTAGTGGAGTGCCTCGACGATGTCGAGGACGTCGGTGACAGGCGCGGTGAACCGCACCCCGGCCCGGGCCGCGGCCTGCTCGGCGAGCTCCACATACAGCGGCCAGAGGTCCTGGCGCGCGTTGCGGAGACGCTCGCCGAACTCGGGGTGCCGGGCGGCGCGCAGTGTCAACTCCACCTGGGTGGTGTGCAGTTCCGGCGTGAAATGCGCGGCGTCGAGGATGGCCGGGATGATCTCCTCCGGCTCGATCTCGGGCGCCATGTTCGCCAACACCTCGCGGAAGCGCTCGGCGGTCGTCTCCGCGGAATGGCGGGCGATCTCGACGCAGAGGTCGTCCTTGCTGCCGAAGTTGGAGTAGAACGCACCACGGGTGAAGCCCGCGGCGTCGCACAGCGTCTCGACGCTCGTCGCGTCGATCCCGTTGCGGGCGAATTCGACGATCGCCGCCTCCACGAGGCGGGCTCGGGTGGCGCGGCGGCGGGCAGTGTCCACGACGGACATCGGTGCCTCCTGGGACGGGAGAGCGGATTCTAGTTGATCGGGTACAACAATGTATCCTGAATGGTGGATCAATTCTGAGGATAGGGCACGCACAATGTCAGCTTGGCTGTATGCCATCGGTAAGTGGTGCTACCGGCACCGCAAGACGGTTCTGGGTGCCTGGCTGGCCGCGCTCATCCTCCTCGGCGGCTCCGGAGTCGCGTTCATGGGTGCCTTCAACAACGCCTTCGAGATTCCCTCCTCCCGCTCGCAGGACGCACTCGACAAGCTCCGCATGACCTTCCCGCAGGGCGCCGCCCTCTCCGCCATGGCAGTCATCGTCGTCCCCGAGGGCGACTCCGTGGAGAACCACAAGGCCACCATCGAGGATGCCGTCGCCGAGTTCGATGAACTCGCCGAGGTCCAGGAGGACGGCGCCACCTCGCCCTGGAACGAGTACGTCCAGGGCCTCGTTTCCGACGACGAACGCGCCGCCCTGATCCAGCTCAGCCTCGACTTCGGCGGGGAGGCCCCCACCGAGGAGCAACTCGGACCCATCACGGAGGTCGCCGACGACCTCGAGTCGCAACTGCCCGCCGGCAGCCAGGTGTCGATGGGCGGTGAGGCCTACAACATCGAACTGCCCGCGCTGAGCTTCATCGAGGTCATCGGCCTGGTCATCGCGCTGATCGTCCTCACGACGCTGCTCGGGTCCCTGGTCGCCGCTGGCCTGCCGCTGCTGACCGCCATCACCGGCGTCGGCATCACCACGGCGCTCATGCTGTTGCTGACCCGCGTCTTCGACATCAACTCGACCACCCCCATCCTGTCGGTCATGCTCGGCCTCGCCGTCGGCATCGACTACGCCCTGTTCATCCTGTCGCGCCACCGTGACCTGCTGCGCGAGGGCCTCGAGCCCGAGGAGTCGGCCGGCCGCGCCGTCGGCACCTCCGGGTCGGCCGTCGTCTTCGCCGGTCTCACCGTGTTCATCGCACTGCTCGGCCTGGCCGTCGCCAACATCCCGTTCCTGACGGTGATGGGCATCTTCGCCGCGGTCGGCGTCGCGCTGGCCGTCGTCGTCGCGCTGACGATGCTGCCCGCGCTGATGGGCTTCATGGGCGAGCGCATGCGGCCCAAGCCCAAGAAGGCGAAGAAGGCGAAGGCGGAGCGCAAGGGACTGTTCGCCTGGTGGGTGGGCGTCACCACGAAGCACCCCGTCGCCACCATCGTGACCGTCGTCGCGGGCCTGCTGGCCCTCACGGTGCCGACGATCGGCCTGCAGGTGTCGCTGCCGAACGCCGGCCAGCAGCTTCCGCACCAGCCCGCGCGCATCGCCTACGACCTCATGGCCGAGCACTTCGGCGAGGGCGTCAACGGCCCCCTCGTCGTGACCGCGGACATCATCGGCTCCACCGACCCCCTCGGCGTGATGGCGGACCTCAAGGCCGACATCGAGGCCATGGACGGGGTGGCGTCGGTGCCGCTGGCCACCCCCAACCCCA
>DURG01000173.1 GCA_012837465.1 Propionibacterium sp.
GTGGCGCGTCCACACCTACCCCCGCCATTCGCATCGATATCTGCGGGACCCCAAGATCACTGCTCGGGCGACTCCGTTTCCGTGGGCTCCGGCTCGGTGCTCACCGGGGGCTCCTCCGGCTCGGGCTCCGGTTCCAGCGCGATCGTGACGGTGATCGTCTGGCCGCGCTCCATCGGCTCGTCCCAATCGGCGTCCTGCTGGAACACCAGGCCGGGCGACTGCTCCGTGGATTCGGCCTGCTCCACCCTGATCTCGAACCCACGGTCCAGTGCCTGGGCAGTGGCGTCGGCCTCATTGAGGCCGGTCAGACGGGGCACGATGGCCATGCCGCTGTCGACCGTGAGCGTGATCGGCGCATCGATCGCCACCGTCTCGCCAGCCGCAGGGCTGACCGCGATGACGTCGCCGGCGCGGGTGTTGACCGGGCCGGTGGCCGCGGGGGCGATGCGCGGCTCCGCGATGTTGGTGAAGCCGCTGGCCTCGAGGATGTCGACGGCGCCTTGATAACTCTGACCCACGACGCTGTCTGGGATCACCCGCGTCTCCGTGCCGGACGACACGTACAGGATCACCTCGGAATCGGGCTCCACCTCCGTACCCGCCACCGGATCGGTCTCGAGGACCTGGCCGGCCGTGTCGGCGGTATCGGCGCGCAGTTGGACGTTGGGGACCAGACCCTCGTTGCGCACGGCGTTCTCGGCCTGCAGCTGGTTCATGCCCACCACGGACGGCATGATCGCCATCGGCGGTGCGGTCGTCGTGCTCACGCTCGGCGACGGCGTGGGCGTAGGCGGCGTCGTGGTCAACGTCGGGGTCGGGGTGGTCTCCACGGGGCGCTCCGGCGGGTTCAGCAGGAACATCAGCCCGATGATCAGGCCGATGAGTACCAGCGCACCCAGGATGCCGAGGACGATCATGCCGGTGCGGGAGCGCGGCTCCTCCTCCTCGAACTCGCCCACGGGCACCGGGGTGACCGGCGGCGGGGCGACGGGGGACGGAGCCGAGGCGGCCGGCTCGGCGGCCACCACGCCGCGGCGGGCGGTCGTCGTCATGGGTGCCGACGGGATGACCTGAGTCGGCACGTCCGCCGGGGCGGAGGCCAGCACGGGCTGGCCGCGCATCGCGCGCAGGATGTCCTCGCGGAACTCGGAGGCGTCCTGGTAGCGGTCGCGCGGGTCCTTCGCCAACGACTTCAACACGATCGCGTCCATGTCGGCCGTGACCTCGGAGTCGATCTGCGACGGCGGCACGGGCTGTTCGCGCACGTGCTGGTAGGCGACGCTCACCGGGGAGTCGCCCTTGAACAGCGGCTGCGAGGTGAGCAGTTCGTACAGCAGGCAACCGACCGAGTAGATGTCCGAGCGGTTGTCCACCTTCTCGCCGCGCGCCTGCTCGGGTGACAGGTACTGCGCGGTGCCGATCACGGCGGCGGTCTGCGTCATGGTGGCCGACGTGTCCGCCACGGCGCGGGCGATGCCGAAATCCATCACCTTGACGGTGCCGTTGGAGGTCATCATCACGTTGGCGGGCTTGATGTCGCGGTGGATGATGCCGGCGCGGTGCGAGTAGGCCAGCGCGTCGAGCACGCCGGCAGTGAATTCGAGCGCGCGCTCGGGCACCAGCTTGCGGCCTCCGCGCAGCACCTCGCGCAGCGTGATGCCCTCGACCAGTTCCATCACGATGTAGGGCACGGAGACCTGGGAGACCGGGTCCATCTGCTCGCCGGTGTCGTACACGGCGACGATGTTGGGGTGGTTCAGGCCGGCCGCGGATTGGGCCTCGCGGCGGAATCGGGCCTGGAACGTGGGGTCGCTGGCAAGGTCGACGCGCAGCCGCTTGACGGCCACGTCGCGTTCCAGCCGCACGTCCCGCGCGCGCCATACCTCGGCCATGCCGCCCCGACCAATGATCTGGTCGAGTTCATAGCGGTTGCCGAGCAGGGCTCCTCGCTCTGTCATCGCTCCCGGTCCTTTCGGTTTGTCACGCACCATCTTGCGGCATGGACATGAGAGAAGTCTGTCAATTTCATCGCAGGGCCTCCACGACTGCCTTGAAGATGGGGGCGGCCAGGCGGCCGCCGGAGATGTCGTCTCGTTCCACGTCGGCGTTCTCCACGAACGCCACCACTGCCACCTGCGGGTCCTCGGCGTACCCGACGAACCAAGCGTACGGTGGGCGGTCCGGCGCCGTCTGCGCCGTGCCGGTCTTGCCGCCGATCACCAGGCCGTCGATCTGCGCCGGGGTGCCGGTGCCGTCCTGGACGGTGGCGATCATCATCTGCTGCAGGTGTTCGGCGGTGGATCGCGACACCGCGCGCCCGAGCCGTTCGGGGCTCTGGGCGCTGAGTACGGTGAGGTCGCGGTTGGTGACGGTGGAGACCAGGTAGGGCTTCATCATCTCGCCGTCGTTGGCGATGGCTGCCGCGACCTGCGCGATCTGCAGCGGCGAGGCCGCGACGTCGAACTGGCCGATGGCCGTCAGCGCCGTCTGGGCCTGGTCGATCTCGGTGGGGAACCGCGACGTGGCGGCCGCGATGTCGATGGACTGCTCCTGGTTGAAGCCGAACTTCTCCGCCATCGCGATCATCTTGTCGGCGCCCAGTTCCAGCCCGAGGTTGCCGAACGCGGTGTTGCAGGAGGTCTTCAGCGCCTGCTCCAGGGTGACGCGGGTACCGCCGCAGTTGGTGGAGTTGCCCATCGAGCGGCTTGAATCCGGCAGCCGCAGCGAAGCGGGCGAATCGACCTCCGTCGACGGCACCATGCCGTCCTCCAGCGCTGCGGCCGCGGTGACCAGCTTGAACGTGGAACCGGGCGGGTAGACCTCGCGCAACGCCCGGTTCTTCAGCGGTTCGTCCGGGGCGTTCAGCAATTCGGACCAGGCCTCGCGCTCGCCGGCGAGGTCCACCGTCGAGAGCCGGTTGGGGTCGTAGGTGGGCGTCGACACCAGCGCCAGGACCTCCCCGGTTGCATAGTTCATGGCGACGACGGCGCCGCGCTGGTCACCCAGGGCGCGCACCGCGGCGGCCTGCGCTCGGGTGTTGAGCGTGGTGGACAGGTTCGCGCCGCGGCCCTGGCGGCCGCTGAGGATGTCGACGACGCGGCGTGCGGCCTGCGACGACGAGGTGCCGGCCATCTGCTGGTTGTAGCTCTGCTCCAGCCCGGAGCGCGCGTAGTCGTAGGAGTACCAGCCGGTCACTGAACTCCACAGCTCGGGCTCCGGGTAGGTGCGCACGTAGGGGAAGCGCCCGGTGCGCTCCACCGACTGCGCGATGGGGGTGTTGCCCACGAGGATCGTGCCGCGGTTGCGGGAGAACTCGGCGTCGCGGACGCGCCGGTTGCGGGTGTCCTCGTTGAGTGATTCGGTGCGCACCACCGAGATCCAGGTGATGTTGACCAGCAGCGCGGCCATGAGGAGGGCCACGAAGGTGGCGACGGTGCGGATGGGTCCGTTCATCGGTCGATCACCGCCGTCGCGTCGTCGATCGA
>DURG01000174.1 GCA_012837465.1 Propionibacterium sp.
GCCCGAGCGTCCATAGCGACGGCATGGTTTGGCACCTCGATGTCGGCTCGTCGCATCCTGGGGCTGAAGTCGGTCCCAAGGGTTGGGCTGTTCGCCCATTAAAGCGGCACGCGAGCTGGGTTTAGAACGTCGTGAGACAGTTCGGTCCCTATCCGCTGCGCGCGTAGGAGTCTTGAGAAAAGCTGACCTTAGTACGAGAGGACCGGGTCGGACTAACCTCTGGTGTGCCAGTTGTTTACCAAAAGCACGGCTGGTTGGCTACGTTGGGACGTGATAACCGCTGAAAGCATCTAAGCGGGAAGCACATTTCAAGATGAGGACTCCCACAGATTAATCTGGTAAGGCCCCTTGTAGACCACAAGGTGATAGGTCGGATGTGGAAGTACAGCAATGTATGGAGCTGACCGATACTAATAGGCCGAGGGCTTGTTTCTACAAAGATGCTACGCGTCCACTGTGAGGTTCCCGAGATACGGTCGGGAGCACAACAACTCAATACTCTTGAGAAGGCATGTGCCCGATCACTATCTCCATAGTGTTTCGGTGGCCATAGCGAGAGGGAAACACCCGGTCCCATCCCGAACCCGGAAGTTAAGCCTCTCTGCGCCGATGGTACTGCGAGGGGGACCTCGTGGGAGACTAGGACGCCGCCGGACTTCTTACAACAAACCCCCTGAGCTTGCTCAGGGGGTTTGTTGCGTTTGGGGGAGTTTCGGCCCGTCCCAAGTTGGGGGAATGGGCCGGCTGCTGGGATGATGGATCCATGACTGACAACTCCACACCGGACGAGGGCCAGGGTAACCGCGGGCGCGACGGATACAACAATGATCGACGTCCCCCGCGACGTGACGGTGCGCCCGGAGGACGCGGGCCCCGCCGGGATGACGACCGGCGTGGAGGCCCTCGTCGCGATGATCGTGGGGAGCGCCGCTCCTATGGCGACCGTGACGATCGCCGCGGCCCGCGTCGAGATGGTGACAGGAAGCCCTGGGCCAACCGGGACGAGCGTCCGCGCCGCGACGATGACCGCGGTCAGCGCCGCTCCTATGGAGACCGCGATGATCGCCGCGGACCCCGGGAGGGTGGCGACCGCAAGGCGTGGGACGACCGAGGCCAGCGCCGCAGCACTTCTGGCAATGACGGCGAACGCCGCACTTGGGGCGACCGCCGCGAAGGACCGCGTCCCGAACGCCGGCAGGGTGGTGGGCCGCGTGGGGACGGCGGCCGCGGCCCCCGGCAGGAGGGTGAGCGCCGTTCCTGGGGCGATCGGGATGATCGCCGTGGGCCGAGGCGGGACGACCGTGGTGAGCGTCGCTCCTTCGGGGACCGTGATGACCGCCGTGGCCCGCGCCGCGACGACAGGCGGGACGACCGTGGTGAGCGCCGCACCTTCGGCGACCGTGACAACCGTCGCCCCTACGGTGACCGTGATGATCGGCGCGGGCCCCGCAGCGATGACCGCGGTGAGCGCCGCTCCTACGGCGACCGTGACAACCGCCGTTCCTACGGCGACCGCGACGATCGCAGTGGGCCGCGTCGGGACGACCGCGGTGAGCGCCGCTCCTGGGGCGAGCGTGACGCTCGCCGCGGCCCTCGTCGCGACGAGCGTCGGGACGACCGAGGACAGGGCCGCCCGTACCGGGACCGGGACGAGCGCTGGGAGGAGCGCGAGGAGCGCATCCATCCTCCCGGCACCGCGCCGCGCCCCGACGAGCCGGACACCCCCACGGAGTGGAACGACCAGGAGATCCACCCGGGCGTCAAGGCGGAGCTCAAGGGTCTGCCCAAGGACCTGGCCGACACCGTCGCCGCCCACATCTGGGCAGCAGGCCAACTGATCGACGAAGACCCTGCACTGGCCTTCCGCCACGCGGAGGCGGCTCGCCGTCGCGCCGGGCGGCTGCCCATCGTGCGTGAGGCCGCCGCTGAGACCGCGTACGCCGCCGGTGAGTTCGCCGTCGCGCTGCGGGAGTTCCGGGCCATCCGACGCATGTCCGGGGGCGACGAGCTGATCCCGCTGATCGCGGACTGCGAGCGGGCCCTCGGCCGGCACCGGGACGCGCTCGAGGTGCTCAACGAGCTGAACCCGAAGCATCCCGACGCCAACCTGCACATCGAGTGCCTCCTGGTCGAGGCGGGCATCCGCGACGACCTTGGCCAGCGTGACGAGGCACTGCGCCTGCTCACGAACGCCGTCTCCCGCAAGGTCGGGCCCCCGCCGGCCCAGGCCCGCCTCCAATACGCCCTGGCCAACCTCCTCGAGGAGACAGGTGACCTGGCCGGCGCCCACCGCTGGTTCAGTTCGGCTGCCACGCTCGACCGCTTCGGAGATCTCGACACCGCCGACCGCCTCGCGGCCCTCGACGGCATCACACTGCCGGAGGACTTCTCCGACGAGGACGACGCCAAGGACGAGCAGGAAGATGACCTCGACGGGGAATCCCAGGGCCGGCAGGACCTCGACGAGGATCCTTCCGCCGACGCGTTGCCTGCAGACGAGACCGCGGACGAACCCCTGGTGGAGCCCGGTTCCGAAGGCGAGGAGCCGACCGATAATGTGGAGGGCCCAACGACGGAGGAGACCGACCGATGAAGGCGCTGGCCGCTGACTATGACGCAGCCCTGTTCGATCTCGACGGAGTGATCTATCTCGGACCGTACGCGGTCGAGGGCATCCCGGAGGCCCTCGATGAGCTTCGCTCACGCGGCACGAACTTGGGCTTCGTCACCAACAACGCCGCACGGACGCCGGCCGCAGTCGCCCACCACCTGGAGGAGCTCGGCATCAGGGCATCTGAGGCAGATGTGGTGAACTCGACGCAGGCGACGCTGCGCATGCTGGCGGCTGACCTGCCCGCCGGCGCCAAGGTGCTGGCCGTTGGCACGGACGCGCTGGCCCAGCAACTGAGCGGCGCCGGCTTCACCGTCGTCACGGCCTTGGAGGACGAGCCCATGGCCGTCGTCCAGGGCTACCACCCGAACATCGAATGGCGCCGCCTCGAGGACGCCGCCCTGGCCATCCAGAACGGGGCAGTCTGGTACGCGACCAACCCGGACCTGACGCGGCCCTCCGAGCGCGGCATCGTCCCAGGGCTGGGCTCCCAGCTCGGCGTGGTGCGCAACTGTGTGGACGTCGAGCCGAAGATCGCCGGCAAGCCCTACCGTCCGCTGCTCGACGAGACCGTGCTGCGGCTCAGCGCCAAGCACGCGATCTTCGTGGGCGACCGCACCGACACCGACATCCTCGGCGCGAACAATGTCGGCATGGATTCGCTGTTCGTGTTCACCGGGGCCCACGGCAAGCAGGACCTCGCAGAGGCCCCACCGGAATACCGGCCCACCCACATCGGCTTCGACGCCAGCGCCCTGCTGGAGCCGAAACGAGAGGCGGAGTTCCAGACCCAGCGCTACATCTGCGGCTATCAGGAGGTCGACTTCACCGAGGGCGTCGGCTACCTGTCCTCCCGCCCAGTCACCCGCGACGAGCAACTCGACGCGCTGTGGGCCGGGCTGCAGGCGAAGTGGCGCTTCGACGTCGACATCACCAACGTGCTCAACTCCCTGGACACCCTGCGATGAGCCAGGCCCCCACGCCACGCAGCGCGGCGCCCTCCGACGTGCGGCGCACGGAACTGGTGGGCGAGGTGGTGGCCGGCCTCGAACAGATGGACGAGCTGCCCCTCGAGGAGCAGACCGCCAAGCTGACCGAAGCCCAGGCCGTGCTCCAGGCCGTGCTCAACAACGAGCCCGGGGTCTCCCAACTGGGGATCCCCGGCATGGGCCGGTGAGGCTGGACGTCGCGCTCGTGGAGCGGGGGCTCGCCCGCTCCCGCACCCACGCCGCCACGCTCATCGCCGGGGGCCGCGTCTCCGTGAACGGGCGGCCCGGGACCAAGGCATCGCTTCGCATCGGGCCCGACGACGTCCTGACCGCCGACGCAGAGCCCTGGGTCTCGCGCGCCGCCCACAAGCTGCTCGGGGCGCTGCCGGATTCCGGCTTCACCATCAGCGGGCGTGCCCTTGACGCCGGCGCTTCCACCGGCGGTTTCACGCAGGTCTGCCTCGCCCGGGGCGCCGAGCTCGTCTACGCCGTTGACGTCGGCCACGACCAACTCGCCCCACAGCTCCGCAGCGACCCCCGGGTGCGTGTGCGCGAGGGGCTCAACCTGCGCGACCTCACCCTCGGCGACCTGGATGGCCAGCCAGTGGACCGCATCGTCGGCGACGTGTCCTTCATCTCGCTGCGCCTCCTCCTGCCCGCCCTCGACGGCGTGCTGGGCCCGGCCGGGGAGGCCCTGCTGCTGGTCAAGCCACAGTTCGAGGTGGGCCGCGAACGCCTGGGTGCCGGGGGAGTGGTCCGCGATGAGCGGCTGCGCCGCGAGGTGGTCGACGCCGTCGTCGCCGATGCCGCCACGCTTGGCTGGCGCGAACTCTGGCGCGGGGTGAGCACCCTGCCAGGAGCCTCTGGCAACGTTGAACACTTGGTCAGGTTCAGTCGGTAGGGTGGGGCGCGTGAACAAGCGAACCGTGGCCGTCCTGGTCCACCCGGAACGGGAGGAGGCCCTCGACAGTGCAGTGGAGTTCATGGCGGACCTCCACGCCCGGGGATTCGACTTCCTCGTCTTCGATGAGGACGTGCAGCGCGTGGGCGCCCGCGTCGCCCCCGAAGTGGAGTTCCGGGCGCTGGACCACCACCTCGCCGAACTGGCCGTCGTCTTCGGCGGCGATGGCACCATCCTGCGCGCGTCGGAGTGGGCGCTGCGGCTCGGCGTGCCGCTACTCGGCGTGAACCTCGGCCACGTGGGCTTCCTCGCCGAACTCGAGACCTCCGGCCTCCGCGCCCTGGCCACCGTCGTCGACGAGAAGCGCTACCTCGTGGAGGAGCGCCTCGCCCTTGAAGTGAAGGTCACCGACGCGGCCGGCAACGTCCACTGGACCTCACCAGCGGTGAACGAGGTCTCGCTCGAGAAGATCGCCCGCGAGCGCATGCTCAACGTGCTCGTCAGCATCGACGACCGCCCCCTGTCCCGCTGGGGCTGCGACGGAGTGCTCGTGTCCACCCCAACAGGCTCCACCGCTTACGGCTTCTCCGCGGGCGGCCCCGTCATCTGGCCGGACGTGCAGGCCATGCTCGTCGTGCCCCTGGCCGCTCACGCCCTGTTCAACCGGCCCATGGTGCTCAGCCCCTCGTCGAAGGTGCGCCTCGACATCACGCCAGAACCGCCCGCCAAGGGCATCATCTGGTGCGACGGCCGCCGCAGCTATGAGGTCAACGACGACGAGATGATCGAGGTCACCCAACTCGGGGTCAAGCTCAAGCTCGCCCGCGTCGGGGAGCAGCCGTTCACGACCCGCCTCGTGAAGAAGTTCGCGCTGCCCGTCGACGGCTGGCGCAAGCGCACGGAGGCCTGATGCTGACGGGGCTGCGTCTCACCGCGTTCGGCGTCGTCGACGAGGCGGAACTCGAACTCGGCCCGGGCCTGACCGCACTCACAGGCGAGACGGGAGCCGGCAAGACCATGATTGTCTCCGGCCTCGGACACCTCCTCGGTAGCCGCGGCGATGCCGGGATCGTGCGCCGCGGTGCCGACAAGGCCCTCGTCGAGGGGCGCTGGGAGGTTCCCGATGACGTGGCCGGGCGCGTGCGCGACCTCGGCGGCGTCGTCGAGGACGGCGAACTCATCACGCTGCGCCAGGTCTCCGCCCAGGGCCGCTCCCGCGCGGTCGTCGGTGGCGCGGGCGTACCCATCTCCGCCCTCGCCGAGGTCATTGGCGAGGTCGCCACCATCCACGGCCAGTCCGGCCAGATCCGGCTCGCCAGCCCGGACCGGCAGCGCGAACTGCTCGACGCCCATGCCAAGCCGGCCGAGCTGGAGCGCTACCGCGCCAACTTCGCCGCTCGCCGCGCCGCCGCCACAGAGCTCGCCACGCTCGAGCAGGAGTCGATGGCCCGCGCCCGCGAGGCCGACATGCTGCGCTTCGGCCTCGACGAGATCGCCGCCGTCGAGCCGCATCCCGGCGAGGACGATGCGCTTGCCGCCGAGCAGTCGAAACTCATGGACCTCGACGAACTACGCAGCCTCGCAGCCTCCGCCCACGAAGCGCTCAGCGGCTCCGAGACGGACTTCGATGCCCCCAGCGCCGTCGGCCTGTCCGGCGAGGCACGCAAGGCGCTGGCCTCGCTCGCCGAGCGCGACGCCGACGCGGCTGCGCTGGCAAACCGTGCCGTCGAGCTCACGATGCTGGCAGGGGACCTTGCGGCCGATGTGGCGGGGTACGTCGCCGACCTCGTGGCGGATCCGCTGCGGCTCGAAGCGGTGGGGCAACGGCGTGCCGCGCTGGCGGGGCTCACCCGCAAGTACGGCGCCACCGTCGACGAGGTGCTGCAGTGGGCTGAGGCCTCCGCCGCCCGGCTGGGCGAACTCGTCGGGAGCGACGAGCGCATCGACGAACTCCGTGCGCAGTTGGGTGCGCTGGACGCGCAGCTGGCCGCCGATGCCGCCGCCATCTCCCAAGCGCGGCACACGGCCGCCGACGACCTCGCCGCCCAGGTGAAGGGTGAGCTCGCCGCGCTCGCCATGCCGCACGCCGAGCTCCGCTTCGACGTGACCGACGCCGCCCTCGGCCCCCACGGCGCAGACCGGATCGAACTGCTGTTCACCGCCAACCCCGGCTCCGAGCCCGCCCCGTTGGCGAAGGTCGCCTCTGGTGGCGAACTGTCCCGCGTCCGGCTCGCCCTCGAAGTCGTGCTCGCGGACGCCGGGGCGCACCACACCTACGTCTTCGACGAGGTCGACGCCGGCGTCGGCGGTGCCGTCGGGTTGGAGATCGGACGCCGCCTCCAGAGGCTGGCCACCCACAGCCAGGTCATCGTCGTGACGCACCTCGCGCAGGTGGCCGCGTTCGCCGACGCCCACTTCGTGGTGGCGAAGGAATCGGACGGGCAAGTGACGACTTCCGGTGTGCGACTCCTTGCGGATGACCAACGCGCCGCGGAGCTCGCCCGTATGATGGGCGGCGCCTCTTCGTCGGCGAAGGGGATCGAGCATGCGGAGGAGCTGCTCGGGAAGGCAGCCCGCTAGGAGAGTTCGAATGGCACCACGACTACCGGCCCAGCTCGAGCGGTTCCTCGACCGGATCTTGGTGGTGCTGGGTGTCATCGCGCTGTTCTGGCTCTGGCACGCGGCGTTCCTGGAATGGGGGGTGCAGCGCTACGTCGCCACCTGGATGGACGATCGGATCTTGTGGTTCCTCGGGGTCGCCGCGCTGCTGGCCATCGCCGGCCTGACGCGAGCCGCGCTCGCCACGGCCTTCTCCTATCCCATCGTCATCATCGTCGGCGAGTTGCTCGGCAGCGCCGCCTGGGACCTCCAGGAATTGTTCCTCGGTGAGGAGCACGAACCCGTGCACGCCGGCTGGTGGATCGCGGTGTTCCTGTTCGCCTGGGTGGTCATCCTGTCCGCCTGGGGAGACTGGCGCGCCCGGCGCTGGACCAGGATCGAGTCGGAGGAGCGCGCTGACGAGGTCGTGACAGAGCCGTAACGTGCCGGAAACGTGGCGCTCCTAGGGTGGAGTTCCGTGCAAGAAACGAACACCACCTCCCACGTCATCGTCACCGGAGGCGTAGTCTCCTCGCTCGGCAAGGGCCTCACGGCCGCCAGCCTCGGCACCCTGCTCGTCGGCCGCGGGCTACGGGTGACCATGCAGAAGCTGGACCCCTACCTCAACGTGGACCCCGGCACGATGAACCCGTTCCAGCACGGAGAGGTCTTCGTCACCGATGACGGCGCCGAGGCGGACCTCGACATCGGCCACTATGAACGCTTCCTCGACGTGTCCCTCGGCAGCGAAGCCAACGTCACCACCGGCCAGGTGTACTCCACCGTCATCGCCCGCGAACGACGCGGAGAGTACCTGGGCCAGACCGTCCAGGTCGTGCCCCACATCACCGGCGAGATCCGCGACCGGATGCTGGCCATGGCCGGGCCCGACGTCGACGTGGTCATCCACGAGATCGGCGGCACCGTCGGCGACATCGAGTCGCTGCCGTTCCTCGAGGCCGCCCGCCAGGTCCGTCAGGCCGTGGGCCGCGAGCGGGTCTTCTTCCTGCACGTTTCGCTCGTGCCCTACCTGTCGCCGGCCGCCGAGTTGAAGACCAAGCCGACGCAGCATTCCGTCGCAGCCCTGCGGCAGGTGGGCATCCAGCCCGACGCCATCGTGTGCCGCTCCTCGATGGAGGTGCCCGAGCCGATGAAGCGCAAGATCGCCATGATGTGCGACGTCGACGAGGACGCCGTCATCAGCTGCGCGGACGCGCCCAGCATCTACGACATCCCCAAGGTGCTGCATTCCGAGGGCCTCGATGCCTATGTCGTACGGCGGCTCCGGCTGGCATTCCGCGACGTCGCCTGGGCCGCGTGGGATGACCTCCTCGACCGGGTCCACAGCCCCGAGCGCCGCGTCACCGTGGCCCTGGTGGGCAAGTACATCGACCTGCCCGACGCCTACCTCTCGGTGACCGAGGCCCTACGTGCCGGTGGCTTCGCGCACCGGGCCGCCGTCGAGATCAGGTGGGTGGCCTCGGACGACTGCGCCACCCATGAGGCCGCGGCCGAGGCGCTGGAGGGCGTGGATGCGATCTGCGTGCCTGGCGGCTTCGGCATCCGCGGAGTGGAGGGCAAGCTCGGGGCGCTCACCCACGCCCGCCACCACCGGATCCCCACGCTGGGTCTGTGCCTGGGCATGCAGTCCATGGTGATCGAGGCGGCCCGCAGCTTGGCCGGCCTGCCCGGTGCGTCGTCGAGCGAGTTCGATCCCGACACCCCGGATCCCGTGATCTCAACCATGGCGGACCAGGCCGACATCGTCGACGGAGGAGGGAACCTGGGCGGCACCATGCGGCTGGGCGCCTTCCCTGCAGTGCTGCAGGAGGGAAGTGTCGTGGCCAAGGTCTATGGTGAGACCAGCATCGAGGAGCGTCACCGTCACCGCTACGAGGTCAACAACGCCTACCGCAACCAGCTGGAGGAGGCGGGCCTGCTGATCTCCGGCACTTCGCCAGACGGGCGGCTGGCCGAGTTCGTGGAACTGCCGCAGGACGTGCACCCGTACTACGTCGGGACACAGGCGCACCCCGAGCTGAAGTCGCGCCCGACGAAGCCGCACCCGCTGTTCGCCGGGCTCATCGAGGCCGCGTTGGCGGCACGGAAGGGGTAAGCGCATGCGCGCCGACGAACCGATGAAGTGGCCGGTCACCGACCGTGAGGTATTGGGCACCGGGAGGGTGTCGTCCTTCGTCGAGGAGACCATCAGCACTCCCTCGGGCGAGGAGATCGTCCGCCAGTACGTGACCCATCCCGGCGCGGTCGCCATCGTGGCCTGGCGCGAGGACACCGACGACATCGCAGTGCTGCGCCAGTACCGCCACCCCGTCGGCATGGAACTGGTGGAGATCCCCGCCGGGCTGCTCGACGTCGACGGCGAGGACTACCTCTTGGCGGCGCAGCGCGAACTGGCCGAGGAGGTCGAGTTGGCCGCTGATCGCTGGCACGTGCTCGTCGACATCTTCACCACGCCCGGCGCGTGCGAGGAGTCGCTGCGGATGTACCTCGCGCGCGACGTGCGCCCCGCATCGCGCCCCGATGGTTTCGTGTTGGAGGGCGAGGAGGCACACATGACGTGGGAGTGGGTGCCACGCCAGGACGTGGTCGACGCGATCCTGGCGGGGAGGGCGCAGTCGCCGTCGCTCGTGTCGGGGGTGCTCGCCCTGGAGGCCGCCCGCCTCGCAGGGCGCCTGGACAGCCTGCGCCCTGCCGATGCCGAATGGCCCACGCGCCAGGAATGAGCGCCTTGGATGATGCGCGCGACGACTACCTCAACCACGTGCGCGCAGAGCGTGGGCTCTCGGCCAACACGGTGGCCGCCTACCGCCGCGACCTCGCCCGCTACCTGGGCTTCCTTGCGCAGCGGGGCGTCACGGCGGTGGGGGAGGTCACACCGGTCGAGGTGACGGAGTTCGTGCGCGAGCTGTCGGAGTCGCAGGCCCGGTCGTCGGTGGCCCGGCATGTGGTGAGCGTGCGCACCTTCCACCAGTTCTGCGCCGAGGAGGGGCTGGCGGAGTCGAACCCGGCAGTCGAGGTGTCGCCGCCGAAGCTGGAGCAGCGGCTGCCGAAGGCGCTCACCGTCGACGAGGTGTCACGGATCCTGGACGCGCCGGACCGCACCGAGGTCGCCGGGTTGCGAGACGCCGCACTCCTTGAGTTGCTCTACGGAACGGGAGCGCGGGTGTCGGAGATCTGCGGCCTGGACGTCGACGACCTGGCCACCGCCCTCACCGAACCCGATGCCGGCATCCGACTCTTCGGTAAGGGCGGCAAGGAACGCGTGGTGCCGTTGGGCAGCTATGCGGCCAAAGCCGTGTCGGACTACCTGGTGCGCGCACGGCCAGCGTTCGCGCAGGCTGCGAAGAGGCACACGCCGGCGCTACTGCTGAACCAGCGGGGGGCACGCCTGAGCCGCCAGTCGGCGTGGGCGGTCATCCAGCGAGCGGCAGAGAAGGCCCACGTCACTGCAGACGTCTCACCGCACTCGCTGCGCCATTCCTTCGCGACCCACCTGCTCGACGGTGGTGCGGACCTGCGGGTCGTCCAGGAGCTGTTGGGCCACTCGTCGGTCGCGACGACGCAGATCTACACTCTGGTCACGATCGAACATCTACGCGAGGTCCACGCAGCGGCCCACCCCCGCGCCCGCTGATAGGAAGGCCGGAAGTGTCGGTGTCTGACCCGCGAGCTTGAAGGGGTGGCTGGGGCAGGCGGGGCAGCTCAAGCAACGGTGTCGGCGCGTAACCGAGCAACACTCCCGAAGGTTCAAAGCAGGGGCTGATGGGGGCCCGACAGGGTTAGGGCGGGCGTTGTGGACCCCGATCCCCCACCCCAGCACCACCCGGGCCCAAGAGATCGGGATCCACATGGGCGGGGAGGGCCCCCATCAGACCCTGCGGAAACACGCTGGGGTACAGGCCCGAGATCGGCTGCGGCAGCCCCTTCGATACATTCGCTCGTACCTCGCGAACACTCAGGACAGCGCCTTCGTCGTTCGCTGGCGCTCAGGGGCCAGGCTGTCGTCACCGCCACAAACAAGCTGCGGCCGCCCCTTCGATACGTTCGCTCGTACCTCGCGAACACTCAGGACAGCGCCCTTCGATACGTTCGCTGGCGCTCACGCTCACTAGAAGGTGGCGAGGTTCATGGGCGGCTCGTCCACCTGGAAGAGGCGCGAGAGCCGGCCGATCGCGGCGGGCTCGCCGTCGAGGAGGCCGGAGAGGGCGAGTTCGGAGGCCGTGCGGTCCCCGTGCCACATCTGCGCCAACACGTCCACGGAGAGCTTCACGTCCGCTGCGGCATCGACGCGCTCGGCCGTGCCCTGGCCATCCTTGGCGTGCATCCGCCAGCGGCCCTCGCAGTAGCCCATCGAATCAACGATCTCGACGATGACGTCCCCCTCGGAGTCGCCGTCGAACTGGCGCTGGGCGACCGCGGAGGGCAGGTCGAGGATGCGCAGCCAGACCGGGTCGTCACCCTCCTTCGGCTGCACCGCCCAAGGGTCGACCAGGGAGGCAGCCAGCGGGTCGCCGGGAGGGGAAAGTGGATAGGTGAGCCGCTCGACCATGTCCATCTCCGCCATCGCCTTCCACAACGCCCGATTCACGGCCTGGTCCTCGGCGCAGACCTTGCGGACCTTGGTCGTGATGGGGCTGTCATGCCAGCCCTGCGGGGTGAACAGGGCGAAGCCGTCGACCTCCCCCTCCTCGCTGAAGTGCACCACGCACCGCAGGGACCGGGCATGGCCGTTCTCCGACGGGTCCCACTGACCGGTGTCGGTCAGGTAGTGGCCATGGAGGTGGCCGACGGCGCCGCGGTAGCGGGCCTGGTGCTCGGTGACCAGGCGGTGCCAGTGGTCCTTCAGGAACGACGGGTGCACGTACTCGACGGAGCCGCTTGCGACGGGAATGTCCGGGCGGAACACGAGGCGTCGGGTGTCGACGTGGATGGGGTGGGTGTGGGTGGCGATGCCGAACCCGAAGCGGCCGTAGATGGTGGCCTCGGAGGCGGTCAGCGTCGCAAGGGAGATGCCGCGCTCGCGGGCGGCGTCGAGTTGGGCGCGCATCATCTGCTTGAGCAGGCCGCGGCGACGGTGGCTGGGGCGCACCGCGATGGTGTTGATCACCAAGGCGTCGACGAGGCCCCGGCCGCAGTTGATCGTCGTGGGGGCGGCGGCGAAGCCGGCGACGGCCTCGCGGCCGTCGAGGCCCGGGCCCTCCGTCGTGATCCGGGCCAGGACGGCCTGATCCTTGCGCCGGTGCTCCCGGTACGTCGCCACTCCCTCGGGGGTGGCCCGGTTGTCCAGGAAGCTGAAGCGGAAGATGTCGAGATACTCCGCCCACTCCGGGCTGTCATCGGGCGTGTCGAGGGGCATCAGGTCGAAGGCGTATGCGGAATCCACCCGTCAACACTAACGGTCTGGCCGGCCGCCCTCGAGCAGAGCGCGGAACTCGTTGGACGGGAACGCAGAGGCCGGACCACCTCATACGTGGTCCGGCTTCGCAGCCACATCTATCGGTCGAAAGTGACGTCGAAGCTGCGACACGCCGATGAGAAAGAAAATTTCCGATGAAGTTTCCCCGATTTGCTGACAACGGGCCGGAAGCCGTGTAGAAATGTTCCTACGCACTTCCTTTCGAGGAAGAGCAGGAAGGGAAAGTCCCACTTCCACTTGCCGCAGGCCCAGCGCCCGTGGCACCCCACCCGGCGAGGTGGGAGAGGAAACCAGGATGCCCTTCCAGGCAGGTGAACCGCCAACACCAGCCAACCCAGGTGGCCTGACCAACTCATACTTGGTCAGGCCACCGCCTTGTTCAGGGCCGGTTGCCCCCGCGCGACGGTCGGCGCGTCCACTAGGCTGGACCCACTTGAGAGAAGTAGGAGGCACTGTGGTGGCGGATAACGGCCTGTTCGAAACGCCGGAGTTCCAGGTGCCGGATGCGCCAGGGGAATCCACCCTCGTCGACACCGGTGAGATCGGGCCCACTGGGCGCCCCCTGCCAGTCTTCCCAGAACCGCAGCCACCAGCCCCCGGCCGGAAGCGCGCGACCATCATCTCGATGTGCAACCAGAAGGGGGGCGTCGGCAAGACCACCACGGCCATCAACCTGGGCGCCGCGCTCGTCGAGACGGGCCGCAAGGTGTTGTTGGTCGACTTCGACCCCCAAGGGTCGCTGTCGGTCGGACTGGGCGTCAACCCGCACACCCTCGATCGCTCCATCTACAACCTGCTGCTCAGCCGCCAGTACGAGCCCATGGACGTCGTCACGGAGAGTTCGGTCGACAACCTCGACATCCTCCCCAGCAACATCGACCTGTCCGCCGCAGAGGTCCAACTCGTCAGCGAGGTCGCCCGTGAGCAGACCCTCATGCGCGTGCTCAACAAGCTGCGCCCCCACTACGACTACATCCTGATCGACTGCGCACCCAGCCTCGGCCTGCTCACCATCAACGCGCTCACCGCTTCCGATTACGTCATCATGCCGCTCGAGTGCGAGTTCTTCGCGCTGCGCGGCATCGCGCTGCTCACCGACACGATCTCCAAGGTGCAGGACCGCCTCAACCCGGATCTGGAGGTCATGGGCATCCTCGGCACCATGTACGACGCGCGCACCCTGCACAGCCGCGAGGTGCTTGAGCGCGTCGTCCAGGCCTTTGGCGACGACGTGTTCCACACCGTGATCCGCCGCACCATCAAGTTCCCGGAGACCACCGTCGCCGGAGAACCCATCACCACCTATGCGAGCGCCTCGCCCGGCGCGGACGCCTACCGCCAACTCGCACGCGAGGTGCTCATGAGGAGCGAAGAGGAGTGAACAAGCGCGCTGAGCTGCCAGGCGCCTCCGAACTCTTCCGCCCCACAAAGCCTGCACCCGAACCCCCGGCCCCGCGCCCCCCAGCGGACGACCCAACGGAGGAAGCAGCGCCCGCGCCCACCGGCCGGGTGCGCCACGACCACAAGATCACGGTCTACTTCAGCGAACAGGAACTGCTCGCCCTGGAGGACGCCAACCTCGACCTGCGCCGCCACCACGGCATCCGTGTCGACCGTGGTCGCATCGTGCGGGTCGCCGTCGCCCACGCCCTGAAGGATCTCCTCGACCGCGGCGCGGACAGCAGCCTCGTGGCCGAGCTCAGGGACCAGTGAGCAGGGCGAGGGCCAAGGGGGAGCAGCGCGACGAGCTGCCCGGCTTCGAGTTGCGCCTGGAGAACTTCGAAGGCCCCTTCGACCTGCTGCTCGACCTCATTTCCCGCCACGAGCTCGACATCACCGAAGTCGCGCTCAGCACCGTCACCGACGAGTTCATCGCCTACGTGAAGCTCGGCGGCGAGGTGTGGGACCTCGACAAGACCAGTTCCTTCCTCGTGGTGGCGGCCACCCTGCTCGACCTCAAGGCCGCTCGGCTCCTGCCCGGCGGCGAGGTATCGGATCCGGAGGACATCGCCGCGCTCGAGGCGCGCGACCTCCTGTTCGCCCGCCTGCTGCAGTACCGCGCGTTCAAGAAGCTTGCTGAATGGGTCTCCGAGGCGATGAACGCCGCCGAATCCACCCACTACCGCCCCGGCGGGCTCGAGGACCAGTTCCGCGGTGTGCTGCCGGAGGTTGAACTCCAGCTCAGCCCGGAGGACCTCGCCCGGCTCGCGGCTGGCGCGATGGTGCCCAAGCCGCCGCCGGTGGTCGAACTCAGCCACCTCCACGGCAGCACCGTGAGCGTGCCCGAGCAGGTGTCCTACGTGGCCGACAGGCTGCGCCGCGATGGCGCGGCCACCTTCCGCGCCCTGATCTCCGGTGCGGACCGGATCACCATCGTGGTCCGCTTCCTGGCCATCCTGGAGTTGTTCCGCGCCCAACAGGTGGCGCTCGAACAGCTCGAACCCCTCAGCGAACTCACCGTGCGCTGGACCGCCGGCGACGAAGCCGCCGTAGAGGTCACCGACGACTACGGCCCCCAACCCGAACTGGAGGACGCATGAGCACCCCCGCCGCCCTCGAGGCCATCCTGCTGATGGCCACCGAGCCCATCATGACCGACGAGTTGGCAGCGGCGCTCGACCTCACCGTCGACGAGGCAGAGCGCGAGCTAGAGGCCATCGCCGCCTTCTACGAGGACAACGGACGAGGCATCAGGCTGCAGCGCATCGCCGGCGGCTGGCGCTTCGCCACCGACCCCGCACTGGCCGACGTGCTGGAGGCCTGGCTCGTCTCGGACCAGCGCTCCCGACTGACGCAGGCCGCGCTCGAGACCCTGTCGGTGATCGCCTACCTCCAGCCGGTGACCCGTGGGCGGATCTCCGGCGTGCGTGGCGTCAACGTCGACGGCGTGGTCAAGACCCTGCTCGTGCGCGGCCTCATCGCCGAGGCGGGGGAGGACCCCACGACCGGGGCCATGACGTTTGGCACCACGCCCCTGTTCCTGCAGAAGCTCGGCCTCAACTCGCTGCGGGAACTGCCCGACTTGGCGCCACTGCTGCCCGACGCCGTAGCCTTGGAGGCTGAGCTGGGGCAACTGGCCGCCGCGACGGCGCCCGAGCCCCCGGCCGAGGAGGAAGAAACCCATGAACAACCAGCATGAGCACGACCAGCCCGAGGGCATCCGGCTCCAGAAGGTGCTCGCCGCCGCCGGTATCGCGTCGCGCCGCGCCAGCGAGATCCTCATCGACGAGGGACGGGTGGAGGTCAACGGCAAGGTCGTCACCGAGCAGGGCCTGCGCGTCAACCCTGACACCGACCACATCCGCGTCGACGGCTCACGAATCCCGCCGCCCCGCCACCACCTGTACCTCGTCATGAACAAGCCACGCGGCGTCGTGTCCACCATGGAGGACCCCGAGGGCCGCAAGACCCTGCTCGACTACCTGCCCCGGCTCAAGGAGCGCATCTTCCACGTCGGCCGCCTCGACACCGACACCGAGGGCCTCATCCTGCTGACCAACGACGGCGAGTTCGCCCACCGCATGGCGCACCCCAGCTACGAGGTGCCCAAGACCTACCAGGTGCAGGCCGCGGGAGTCATGGACAACCGCACCATCAAGCGGCTTGAGAAGGGCGTCACCCTCGAGGACGGCCCGGTCAAGCCCGACAAGGTCAAGCTCGTCTCCCGCGCCCAGAACCGCACCCTCATCGAGGTGTCGCTCCACGAGGGCCGCAACCGCATCGTGCGGCGCATGTTCGACACCGTCGGCCACCCCGTCGACCGGCTGTCGCGCACCGCGATCGGCCCCGTGCGCCTCGGCGTGCTGCCCGTCGGCGAGATCCGCGAACTCACCCGGGAGGAGTTGGGCTCGCTGCTGGACCTCGTCGGCATGTGAAACCCGCGCCCGACTGGCCTAACGGAGTTCCTGCGCTAGGTTGAAGAAGGAGGAGGTGACCCGTGGCCGGGTACAAGGATTTCGACTTCGACTTCGACGCCACCCAGCAGGGTGCCTGGGGGGAGTTCACCACGCGCCTCGACGAGGTGCTCTCGGTGATGGACTCCACCGCCGACCTGACGATCTCCGTCGCCTCCCCGATCAAGGGCGATGAGGTGCCTGCCGAAAGGCCGGGCATCCGCTTCTCGGTGACCGCCCCCGGGCGGATCACTGCGTACGTCAAGGGCGACGAGGGAGGCGAGCCAACGCCTGCCCAGGCCGAGGCGCTGCACCGCCTGGCGTGGGACCAGCCCCACGCCACCGAGCACCGCTTCCACACCATTGTCGACCAGGAGGACTCCGGGCCCCTGGCACAACTGGCCACCGAGACCCTCACCGAGGTGTTCGGCGTGCTCCACCCCATCTTCCTCGAGCCGGATCAACTGGCCGAGATCCTCCAGGGCACCACGGACTGGGTGCCGCTGACCCCGAAGCCGTTGAAGAAGGGCCAGGAGTCCGTCATGCCGGCCAACCGGGTGGACCTCGACAGCCTCGTCGACCACGAACTGGCCAAGGCCTTCGGCCACCCACCGCTGCGCAACGAGCAAGGCGACGTGGCCATCCGGGTCGGCTCCACCATGGTCTTCCTCCGCTCGACTCCTGACGCCGCCGAACTCGTGCTGTTCTCCGCGCTGGTCCATGACGTCAACGGCCGCTCCCGCGCCTGCGAAGTCCTCAACGACCTCAACGTCGAGGCCCGCTACGGGCGCTTCGCGCTGCACCGCGACAGGGTGTTCGTGCAGGTCTCCGTGGCCGCCAAGCCCTTCGTACCGGCCCACCTGCACCAGGCGTTGGTGCACCTCAGCCAGATCGCCGATGGCATCGATGACGCGCTCGCGACAAAGCTGGGTGGCAGGACCACGTTCAGCGCCTGAGTAGCGATAGGGTTCGACCATGACCGATCCGCAACAGGTGACCTACTTCTCCCGCCTCGATCAAGATGAGTGCTGGGCGCTGCTGGGCGAGACTGAGGTCGGCCGCATCGCGTGGCAGGGGAACGCCGGCATCGTCGTCGTCCCCGTGAACTACCAGCTCAGCGACCGCACCATCGTGTTCCACACCGCCCCGGATTCCGCCTTGGCGAAGCTGGCGGACGGCCGTGACCTCTCCTTCCAGGTCGACGAGATCGACCGTGACTCCGCCATCGGCTGGTCCGTGCTGGTGCACGGCACCGCCGGCCCGGCCGACGCCTCGGTCGCCAACACGAGTTGGCTGGAGGGAGAACGCACCATGGGCGTGGCCATCACCGCGTCGTCGATCGACGGCCGCGTCGTCTCCGGTACCAAGAAGAAGGGCTGAGCCATGACCGAAAAGACAGTACCGCTGGTGGTCGTCGGAGTCGACGGCAGCGATGACGGCCTGCGGGCCGTGCGCTTCGGCTCCAACGTCGCGCTGCGCGTCGACGGGGAACTGTTGCTGGTCAACGCCGTCGACGACACCCTCATGGCCGGTGCCTGGGGCGTGGTGTACGACCCCGAGGTGCTGCAGTCGGCCGGCCTCACCGCCAACGAGCAGGCCCGGGATCTGGCGCTCAGCATCGGGCTGCCCGAGCACCGGGTCAAGACCGAGGTGGTCATGGGCTCGCCGGGCGGCGTGATGGCCCGGCTGAGCGAGGTCGCGGACCTCGTGGTGGTCGGCCGCCGCGCCGCCACCGGTGTGGAGCGCATGTTCGTGGGCTCCACCTCCGTGGCCGTGGTCGCCAACGCGTCATGCCCCGTCGTGGTCATCTCCGCTGCCGCCCACCCGAACCCGGTGGGCCAGAAGGGCATCGTGGGCGTCGGCCTGCAGACCAGCCCCGGCTCCGAGAAGACGCTCGCGGCCGGCTTCGAGCAGGCCCAGCGACTCGGCGCGCGGCTGGAGATCGTGCACGCCATCCAGCCGCCCGTCGGCCTTTTCGCCCGGAAGCTCTCACCGGCCGAACTCGACGAGCAGGTGCGCTTCGCCAAGGGCGGCATCGAGGCCATCGCCAACGAGGTGGGCCTGCACTACCCGGAGGTCCAGTACCGCGTGGACGTGGCTGCCGACAGCCCCATCAACGAACTCGTCAGCCGCAGCGCGGGCTATGACCTCCTCGTCGTGGGCGTGGGAGATTCACCCATCCCGGGCTTCGCCCTGGGCGGCCTCATGCGTGGCCTGTTGGCCCACGCCGAGTGCCCGCTGTACGTCGCGCGCGGATGACGGCAGCTCCCCCCACACCCACGGTCGAGGTCGAGCCGCAGCTACCCATCGCTGCGGAGGCCGAGCACATCGCGCAGTTGATCCGCGATCATCAGGTGGTGGTGGTCGCGGGCGAAACCGGATCCGGCAAGACCACGCAGCTACCCAAGATCTGCCTGATGGCCGGTCGGGAGCGCATCGCGCACACCCAACCTCGACGCATCGCTGCGCGCACGGTCGCGCAGCGCATCGCCGACGAGTGCGGTGTGGAACTCGGCGAGTTCGTCGGCTACCAGGTGCGGTTCACCCGCAAGGTCACGGCAGCCACGCGCATCAAGGTGATGACCGACGGCATCCTGCTATCCGAACTGACCCATGACCGGATGCTCAGCCGCTACGACACCATCATCATCGACGAGGCACACGAGCGTAGCCTCAACATCGACTTCCTGCTGGGCTACCTGAAGCAGTTGCTGCCCAAGCGACCGGAGCTCCGGGTCATCGTCACCTCGGCCACCATCGACACCGCCCGCTTCTCGGAGCACTTCGGTGATGCCCCCATCGTCGAGGTCTCGGGCCGCACTTACCCCGTCGAGACCCGTTACCGGCCGCTCGCCGAGAGCCAGGACGAGATCGACGGCATCGTCGGTGCCGTCGAGGAGATCCTCACCGAGCCCGGGGGTGGCGACATCCTGGTCTTCCTGAGCGGGGAGCGCGAGATCCGCGACGCTGCCGAGGCCATCGAGGGGCTCAAATCGGGCCTCGAGGTGCTCCCGCTCTTCGCGAGGCTGTCTGCCGCCGACCAGCAGCGGGTGTTCTCGGGCCACCGCGGCCGTCGGATCGTGCTGGCCACCAACGTCGCCGAGACCTCCATCACCGTGCCGCGCATCCGCTACGTCATCGACACGGGAGTCGCCCGGATCTCGCGCTACTCAGCACGGACCAAGGTGCAGCGCCTGCCCATCGAGCCCATCTCCCAGGCCTCGGCCAACCAGCGCGCCGGGCGGTGCGGTCGCATCGGGCCCGGCGTCGCCATCCGCCTGTACTCGGAGGAGGACTTCGGGCAGCGGCCCCTCTACTCCGATCCGGAGATCCTGCGCACCAACCTCGCCACCGTCATCCTCCTGATGGCGCAGGCAGGGCTGGGCGACGTCGAGAGCTTCCCGTTCGTCGAGGCCCCAGTGCTCAGCCAGATCAACGACGGCGTGCGGGTGCTCAGTGAACTCGGAGCCATCCACCCCCGCAAACGCCACGCGCAGGTGCGGCTCACCCGCACCGGCCGCATGCTGGCCCGGATGCCCGTCGACCCCAGGCTGGGCCGGATGATCATCGAGGGCCACCGCCGCAAGACGCTCGGCACCGTGCTGGTGCTCGTCGCCGGCCTGACCGTGCCGGACATCCGCGAACGACCCGCAGAGTTCCAGCAGCAGGCCGACCAACTGCACCGCCGCTTCTGGGGCGGCGAAGATGCGCCCCCACAGGCGGAGGGTGGCGAGCCGAAGCGGCACACCGTCCACACCGGAACCCGCAAGGAGACCGGCCCGAGGCACTCGCTCGAGGGCGGCGACTTCGAGGTGTTGCTCAACATCTGGAACTACCTCAAGACGAAGCGGCGTGAACTCTCCGGCAACCAGTTCCGCCGCCTGTGCCGCTCCGAGTACCTCAACTTCGTCCGCTTCCGGGAGTGGGAGGACCTCGTCTCCCAGTTGCGCGAGGCGGCGAGGGAACTCGACCTCGACACGCGCGGCCACGGCGCCACCGACCAGGTGCTGACCAGCCTGCTCAGCGGGCTCCTGTCCAACGTCGGGCTCCTCGAGGAGCAGCGCGCCAAGCGCGAGCCGGGCAAGCGCCGCCCGCTGCAGGAGTACCAGGGCACCCGGGGCGCCAAGTTCGCCATCCAGCCGGGCTCCTCGCTGGCGAAGTCCACCCCGCCCCTGGTGATGGCCTTCGAACTGGTCGAGACATCCCGGCTGTGGGCACGCACCGTCGCAGCCATCCAGCCCGAATGGGTCGAGCAGGTGGGCTCGCACGTGCTGACCCGCACCGTCTCCGAACCCGTTTGGTCGCAGCGCTCCGCCAGCGTGGTCGCCAACGAGCGGCTGACCCTCTTCGGTGTGCCCATCGTCGCCGCGCGCCGCACCGACTACGCCAAGGACCACCCCGTCGAGGCCCGCGAGATCTTCCTGCGCACCGCACTCGTCGAGGGGGAGTGGGAGACCGGCAACCCCCTCGTGCGCGCGAACCGCACCGTCATCGAGGAGGCCGAGAAGATGACCGACCGCATGCGGCGGCCGGACCTGCTCATCTCCGACGACGCGCTCTACGCCTTCTACGACGCCCGCGTGCCCAGCGACGTCGTCTCCGGCCCCACGTTCGACAAGTGGCTGCGCTCCATCCCGCGCGACGACTGGCCCTCCCTGATGATCGACGACGCGATCGTCGATGCCACACAACTGCGGCCCAGCGACTTCCCCGACCGGTGGACGTTCGGCGAACACCGCCTCCCGATCGACTACACCTTCGACCCAGGGGCGGGCAGCGACGGTGTCACGCTCAAGCTCCGCCTCGAACTGTTGGGGCAACTGGACCCAGGAGAGTTCACCTGGCAGGTGCCCGGCCTGCGACGCGACCTCGCCACCGAACTCATCCGCTCCCTGCCGAAGTCGCTGCGCACCAACTTCGTGCCGGCGCCCGATTTTGCGGTCAAGGCCCTCACGTGGCTCGAGGATCGCGGCCAGGTGGGGGAGGGCGCCTTCCCCGACGCCCTGGCACGAGCGCTGACGGGGCTCACCGGAGTCGTCGTCGAGGGCAGCCAGTTCAACCCTCAGACCGTCGGAAAGCACCTCCAGCCCACCTACGTCATCCTCGACGAGGGGCGCGAAGTGGCCCGCGGCACCGACCTCGAAGCTCTCCGCCAGAAGCTCTCCCCGAAGGTGGCCGCCAAGCTCACTGCCTCGGCAGGCGACAAGGCCGCCTCCGGCCAGAAGGCGTGGACCTTCGGCACCATCCCACGCGAGACCACCGTCAGCAAGGGCGTGGTCGGCCATCCTGCCCTCGTGGACGAGGGCAACGGCGTCGGCCTGCGCGTGTTCGACTCCGCAGCCAAGGCGCAGCGGTCCCACGCGCTGGGCGTGCGCCGCCTGCTGACACTGACGAACCCGGACCCCACCAAGTGGGTCGTGGCGCACCTGGGCCGCACCGAGAAGCTCGCGCTCGCGGATTCCGCGTACCCCAAGGTGCCGGATCTGCTGGCGGATGCGTGGCTCAAGGCCGGTGAACAACTCGCGCTCGAGGAGGGACCGCTGGACGACGTGCGTAGCGAGGCCGACTACCAGAGCGTCGCGCTGGCCGTGCGCCAGGAATGCCCGGGCCGCACGCTGCAGGTGGTCAACACCGCCGCCCACGCGCTCACCGCCGTCACGCAGGCGAAGCTCCTCCTGGCCGGCATGCCGGCCGACGATCCCGTCCGGGCGGACGTGAGGGCCCAACTCGACAACCTGTTCTTCAACCGGTTCATCTCCGCGACGCCCGACCCGTGGTTCCAGCACCTGCCCCGGTACGCGCAGGCCGCCGTCGCCCGGCTGCAGGCCGCCGCAGTGAATCCCCAACGAGACGACAAGCTCGCCTCAGAGTTGTACGACTTGGAGGACGCCTATGCGGAACTCACCGAGGCCCAACCGCCCGGCCCACTTCCACCCGCAGTCGAGGAGATCGCGTTCCTGCTCGAGGAGTTCCGGGTGAGCCTCTTCGCCCAGCAACTGCGCACGGCGGTGCCCGTCTCGGCCAAGCGCATCCGGCAGGCCATGCGCCAGGCCTCCTGACGATCCTGCTTCTGGCACGATGGGACCGTGCCGAAGGATGTCGCTGAACTCATCGCCCTGTTCGATCTCGACGAGACAGGGCCCTCCAGTTTCCGCGGCCCCCACCCGCAGACCTACCTGCAGCGCTTGTTCGGCGGGCAGGTGCTGGGCCAGACCCTCGTGGCGGCGGCACGCACCGTCGCGCCCGACCGCCAGATCCACTCACTCAACGCCTACTTCCTGCGCCCCGGCGCCAATGATGCGCCGCTGGAGTTCGACGTGGAGGTCGTCCGCGACGGCGGCACCTTCAGCAACCGCCGGGTCGTGACCCGGCAGGCCGGCCGTGAGATCTTCATGATGACCGCCTCGTTCCAGGAGGCGGAGGAGGGGTTGGACCACTCGGCGGACATGCCGGCCGACGTGGCGGTGCCCGAGGCCAGTCCGTCGTTGCGTGAGGTGTTCCAGCGGCGGTTCGGGGCGAGCTTCAGGCTCATCGCGGAATGGGACGCCCTCGACGTGCGCCTGGCCGCGCGGCCGGACCGCAACGAGGACGGCGGCTCCATGAAGGCCTGGGTCCGCACGCGTTCGGCCATGCCCGACGACCCGGTCCTGCACGCCGCGGTGCTCGCGTACCTCAGCGACATGACCCTGCTGAGCGTGACCACCGTGCCGCACGAGGTGGAGTTCCTCTCGCCCTCCATGCAGGCGGCCTCGATCGACCACGTGATGTGGTTCCACCGGCCGGTGCGCGTGGACGAGTGGCTGCTCTACGACATGATCTCGCCGTCGGCCTCCCATGCCCGCGGCTTCGCGACCGGCCGGCTCTTCCAGGGTGGCCAGGCCGTGGCGAGTTGCGCCCAGGAGGGGCTCATCCGCGTCATCAAGAAGTGACCGGGTCCCCGCAACAGAAAAAGGACACGGTCCGCACTTGGGGGGAAGTGCAGACCGTGCCCGGTTCTGGGGGTGGTACCGCTAGGCGGCGACTCCCTGTGCCTCACGCATCGTGGCCAGGGCGGCGCGCTCGATCTGGCGCACGCGCTCGGCGGTGATGCCCCAGTGCGTACCGATGTCGGCGAGCTTGGCCTGGCGGCCGTCGAGCAGGCCGTAGCGGCGGCGCACGACGTCCTGAGAGCGCTCGTCCAGGTCAGAGAGCATGCCCTCCAGGCGGGCACGCTCCTCGGCGTCCAGCACCATCTCGTCCGGGCCGGGGGACGTCTCGCGGGCGATCAGGTCACCCAGTGCGGTGTCGCCGTCTGCTTCGACGGGGGCGTCGAGCGAGACGTGGTCGCGGGAGTAACGGATCAGGTCGACGATGCGGGACTCCTCGAGGCCCAACTCATCGGCGATCTCGTGGACCTCGGGCTCGCGGCCGAGCTCACGCTCCAGGTTGCGGCGCGTGGCCGAGACCTGGTTGACCTGCTCGGCGACGTGCACGGGCAGGCGCACGATGCGGCTCTGCTGGGCGATGCCACGCGAGATCGCTTGGCGAACCCACCATGTTGCGTACGTGGAGAACTTGAAGCCCTTCGCGTAGTCGAACTTCTCGACGGCGCGGATGAGGCCGGTGTTGCCCTCCTGCACGAGGTCGAGCAGCGGCATCTGGGAGCGGCCGTAGCGGCGTGCCACCGAGACCACCAAGCGCAGGTTCGCCTGGACGAAGCGCTGGACGGTGCGCTCGCCCTCGGCGGCCAGCGCAAGCAGTTCATCCTCCGTGGCGGAGACCTTCGTGGTGACTTCGCCGTCGAGGATCTTCTGCGCGTACAAGCCGGCTTCGATGGCCCTGGCCAGTTCAACCTCTTCGAGGGCGGACAGCAGGGGCGTCTTGGCAATTGCATCGAGGTAGAGGCCGACGGAATCCTTGCCTTCGATCCCTTCGGTGCTTCGCATGCGCGCAGTACGATTCATGTTCTTGCAGACCTTTCGCCAGTCGTCACCCGTTACAACGAAGGTGTCGGCGCGGAAGTTCCATTCATTCGCTGAAAGTGAACGATTTCATCCCTAAGGATGAGCTGCGACCCCTTGGCGTCAGGGGCTTCCCTGACCGATCGTTTGAGTGGTGGGGAGGTGCGTGCAACAATGGACGGTGCGTCACCCTTGACTATGGCGGGGCGACGCACGCGCAAAAAGCAGATTGCAAGGCCTCGAGAGGACCACAGTGACCGAGAACGCTGAAGGCACCGGCAAGACCACCCGAACCCGCCGGACCACCGCGAGCGCCGCCGCTGAGGAGACGCCTGCGAAGCGCACCACTACGCGCAAGCCCGCCGCGAAGACGACGACGACTGCCGCCAAGGCCCCCGCAAAGAAGCCGGCCACCAAGACCAATGCCCCCAAGACCACTGCGGCGAAGACCGCTACCGCGAAGGCCGCCGCGGCCAAGACGACCGCAGCCAAGGCTCCCGCGAAGGCCGCCGCAGCGAAGAAGCCGGCCGCCAAGGCCCCCGCCCGCCGCCGCACGCCGGCCGCCAAGAAGGAACCAACCGTCGCCGAGGCGTCCACGGGCGAGGTCGAGGTGCAGTTCGAGCGCGACGGCGACGACGTCGTGCTCACCGTCGGCGGCAAGAAGCGAACCCTCGACGACGTCGACGAGAAGAGCTTCGATGTGGCCGAGGCCTCGAAGGAGGAGAAGGAACTCGTCGAGGAGGAGCAGGGCTTCGCCCTCTCGGATTCCGACGATGCAGACGAGCCGGAACAGCAGGTCGTCTCGGCCGGCGCCACAGCAGACCCGGTCAAGGACTACCTCAAGCAGATCGGCAAGGTGGCCCTGCTGAACGCCGTCGAGGAGGTCGAACTGGCCAAGCGCATCGAGGCCGGTCTCTTCGCGGAGGAGCGCCTCACCGGTGAAGAGCCGCCCAAGAAGCGGGTCGACATCGACGACTTCGAGTGGATCGCCGAGGACGGCCGCCGCGCCAAGAACCACCTCCTCGAGGCCAACCTGCGCCTCGTGGTATCCCTCGCCAAGCGCTACACCGGCCGTGGCATGTTGTTCCTGGACCTCATCCAGGAGGGCAACCTGGGCCTCATCCGCGCCGTCGAGAAGTTCGACTACACCAAGGGCTACAAGTTCTCCACCTACGCCACCTGGTGGATCCGCCAAGCGATTACGCGTGCGATGGCTGACCAGGCACGCA
>DURG01000175.1 GCA_012837465.1 Propionibacterium sp.
CCCAGGTAGACCCGGGAAAGGCCCATGGAGATCGCGTACAGCGCGGCGAGCACGCCGATCAGCCACTTGACGACCTGCCCGCGGTCCCAGAAATGGCGGATGAGCAGGTAGGCGAGGATGCCAGCGATGACGAGCGCATTGAGGCTGTGCCCGCTGGGGAAGCTCATCGAGGATTCGTGCGGAGGGATGGCCTCCTCCAGCGGCGGCCGGGCGCGGCCGATCACGCCCTTGCCCACGACGGTGATCAGGAGCGAGCCGCCCACGGCGATGATGGTGAGCAGCAGCGGCGTGATGTCGCGCCAACGCCAGCTCAGCACGATCACGACGATGCCCGTGACGATCGGCTGCCACATGGGACCACCCGTGTTGGAGTACCAGGCGACGGCGTTGTTGAGCCCCTCGGAACGGATGCCGAGTACCCAGTCGAGCACCGGGCGATCCCACACCGCGATGCCCTCCCCCTCGTCGACGGATTCGAGGATCTCGCTGAAGAGTTCGGTCAGCGCGAGGGCGATGGTGAGGGCGAGGGCGAGGCTGGCGCCCAGCACGACGGTGGCCTTGGCCTTGTCGGAGAGCCCCCGGTACTTGTCGGGAAGCTCCGAGACCTTCGGCAACTTCCTCACCATCTCGCGCAATTGCATCCCACAATGATGACAGGTCGGGCGGTTCGCACCCTTGTCACTGCTGTCCGGGAGATATTGATGCGTATTCGGCGCTCAGGTGTGGAGCGTCCACATCTTGCCCCCTGATACGCATCGTCAATCTCCTGACCGGCCTACCTCCACGCTGAGCCCGGCGTCCCGGAGGATCTTGGCGCCAGACGGCAGGCCGGCATCCGCCCGCACCACCTCCGTGTAGCCCTGCTGGTAGACCACGCGGGTCACGCGGCGGGAGTTGATGATCAGGCGGGCGCAGGTGGCGCAGGGCTCGTGAGTGACGAACAGGGTGTGGCCCTCGCCGTTCCAGTTCGCGGCCAGCAGCGCGTTCACCTCGGCGTGGATGAAGCCACTCTGGCCCTGGGCCATGGACTCGCGTTCGTTGGGTTCGCCGGAGGCGCGGCCGTTGTAGCCCACCCCCACCACCCGGTTCCAGCGGTCCAGCAGGCAGGCCCCCACCTGCACCTTCGCATCGGCGCTGCGCGTGGCCCACAGTCGGGCGGTGGCGAGGCCGAGTTCGTCGAACGTTGGGCGCGTCATGGCCAGAGTCTAGGACGGCTCAGACGCTCATGACCCCGAGCCCAGCGACGATGCGTCGCTGCACCTCACCCAGGTCCTCCTGCGGGGTGAGCACGCAGCGCACCACGTAGCCGTGGATGGCTGCGATCACGGCATCGGCTGCGTCGCCGGCGTGTTCCTTCGGGTCATCGGCGAATCTCGCCTCGGCCCACGGGAGGAGGGCCTTGCGGACGGTCTTTCGGAGTGCGCGCACAGTCAGCGCGGTGACCTCGAGGAGTTCGGGGTCCGAGGGTGCCTGCGACCACATCTGCACCAGCAGGCTCGCGTCCTGCGGATCAGGAGCCTCCCCCATCAGCACCTCGGCGACCAGCGCCGGAGTGAGGCCGCCCTCGCGGGCCTGCAGGGCCCGCCGCAGCCCGCCGAGGCGGTCCTTCAGCACCGTGGTGGCCACGAATCGGAGCAGTTCGGCCTTGGATTCGAAGTGGCTGTAGACGCCGCCGGCGGACGAGCCGGCCTCGGCGATGATGTCGGCCATGGAGGTGGCGGCGTAGCCGTCGCGCACGAAGCAGCGGCGCGCGGCCGCCGCGATGTCGTCGCGCCGCAGTTGCCGCGCGGCCTCGGTGATGCGCGGCATCAGACCTCGATGCCCATCTTCTGGAATGCCAAACGGAACAGGCTGGTGTCCTCCATGCCGGGGAACCGGGCGACCCGCTGGTCCAGCTTGTCCAGTTCCTTGCCCTGCCCGGCGAACAGGTGGCCCATGACGTGGCGGATCTCGGCCTCATCCATGATCCCGGAGCCCACGGGCTTCCAGATCTTCGTCATCACGAAGCGCACGATCTTCTGCGCGCGGGTGGATTCCTCGAGCTTCGCGCGGGCCTGGGTGGTGTAGAACGCGACGTGCCGGGTCTCCTGCTGGGCGATCCGCTCCAGCAGTGGGGACAGGCCGGGATGGTCCTCCAGCGCGGCGAGTCGCCGATAGGCCGCTACCGCCGACAGTTCGTTGGCGGCGCCCCAGGTCATGTGCACGGCGATGAAGTCGTCGCCGACGAGGTTGGAGCCGGTGGCCTGCTTGACCGGGCCCATCGCCAACTGCCAGCCGAGCTTGATGCGCTTGGCCTTGAGCTCGTCGTAGTCGACGGTGATGCCGTGGCGGGCGAGCACCGCGGAAAGGGCCTCGCCGTGCCAGAACTCCTCGCGGTTCCAGGTGGTCATGAAGCCGCGCGCCTCGTCCTTGCGGTGCGAGCGGGTGACCAGCAGGTCCCGCAGGTAGCAGGAGGTGTGGTACTCCACGTCGCACATGTAGCGCAGCGACCGCAGGGTCTCGGGCGGCAGCGGGTGGGTGTCGAAGCTGCTGAAGTCGAGGTCCTCCCACTGCACCCGTTCGGAGGTCTCGGCGTACTTCTCAAGATCGAATGCCACGGCGTACCTTTCTCGACAGGAGGCCAGGGGTGGGGTGTTGCGCGCCCCAGAAGATGGCGGTGGGGCGCTCGGCGAGAAGCTGGCGCAGTTCCGCATCCGCCGCGGCCAGTCGGGCGCGGTCCTCGTCGGTGCGGAAGATGGAGCGCATCGCGCGCGGCTCGTCGGGATCCGCGGTGCCCACGACGCGCAGGGGCCGCCAGCCCCGGTGGAGGTGGAGCTTGGCCATGCGCGCCTCCTGCGGCGAGCGGGAGATCCGGGCCTTGGCCTCGAGGGTGAAGAAGCGGATCATCTCGTCGCGCCGCCGGG
>DURG01000176.1 GCA_012837465.1 Propionibacterium sp.
CGCGTTCTTCGTGCCCGAGGGCATGATGGCGATCAAGGCCATCGCGTTCGCGCTGGCCATCGGCGTCGCCGTCGACGCGTTCCTCGTCCGCATGACGCTCGTGCCCGCCGTGATGACGCTGCTGGGCGACCGCGCCTGGTGGCTGCCGAAGTGGCTCGACCGCCTGCTGCCCGTCTTCGACGTGGAGGGCGAGGTGCTCTCCAAGGAGATGGCACTCAAGGACTGGCCCGGCGACGATTCGGCCCTCTACGCCGATGGTCTCGAGGTCGACGGCATCGTCGAGCCCCTGTCCGTGCGCCTCATGGCGGGCGACGTCGTGGGTCTCGTCGGCCCCGTCGGCCCCCGCACTGGCACCCTGCTGGCCCTGAGCGGCCGGCTCCAGACCACCGGGGGGCGCGCCCGCGTCGCCGGCGCATTGCTCCCCGAGGGCGCCGGCCGAGCCCGCAGCCGGGTCACCTACATCGACCTCGCCACCGTCACCGACGTCCGGGCCGCGCTCAACCGGACCAAGGGCGGCAGCGTGGTCATCGTCGACTCGGTCGACAGGCTGGGCAACGGCGCCGATCACGCCGCGCTGGACTCCCTCATCGAACGGGTCCGCCCGCAGGGCGCCGTCCTCCTGGGCGCCGCCAGCGCGGAGCACCTCTCACCCTTCCCCGTCGACGGCGTCATGGACGCCGCGGCACCCCTGCACGAGGAGGCACGGGCATGAAGCACACCAAGCCCACCATGGCGCAGATCGTGGCGATGGCGCTCGTGCCACTGCTCGCGGTCGGCCTGCTGCTCGGACTCATCGGCCGCAGCGGCCAGGACCGCATCGACGCCGCCGTCGTCAACCTCGACCAGGCGGTCACGGTCGGCGACCAGTACATCCCCATGGGCCGCCAACTCGCGGCCGAGATGGTCGCGCGCGAGGGCGACAACATCACCTGGACCCTCGCCGACGCCCCCAACGCCCGCGACGGGCTGGCAACCGGCAGGTTCTCCGCCGTCGTGACCATCCCCGAGAACTTCTCCGCGAACGCCACCTCGTGGTCCGCCAACGATGCGGACCAGGCCGAGCAGGCCCGCATCCAGGTCAGCGTCAGCGAGAACGCCCCCATCACCGACGCGCAGTTCGCCGAGCAGATCGCCCGCATCGCCACCGACGCCATCAACGCCCAACTCACCGAGGGCTACCTCGACGGGATCTACGTGGGCTTCAACACCGTCGGCGAACAGTTCGGCGAGATGATCGACGGCGTCAACCAGCTTGCCGACGGCGGCTCGCAACTGGCCGACGGCGCGCAGCAGTCGGCCGACGGCGCCGCCCAGTTGGGCGACGGCATGACCCAGCTCCGCGACAGCAGCGGCGAACTCATCGACGGCGGCTCACAGCTCGCCGACGGCATGGGCGACTTCCGCACCGGCGTCGGCCAGCTCAACTCCGGCGCCGGCCAACTCGCCGACGGCGTAGGCCAGTTCGCCGACGGCATCGACCAGTTCGCCGGGCAGACCCCCGCCCTGGTGGGCGGCGCCCAACAGTTGGCCGACGGCGCCACCCAGCTCGCCGACGGCGTCGACCAGTTCGCCGGCCAGGCACCCGCCCTCGCCGAGGGCGCGGCCCAGCTCGCGGCCGGGGCCCAGCAGCTCGGCGGCGGCATCGCCGCCTACGCCGCCGGAGTCGACGAGTACGCCGATGGCTCCGAGGAGTTCAGCCTGGGCGTGCAGGAACTATCCGGTGGCGCGCTCCAGCTCGCCGATGGTGCCGACGAGGTCGCGGGCGGAGTGGGCCAGTTGGCCGCTGGCGTCGACGAGTTCGCGGAGGGCTCTGTGCTGCTGGCCGAGGGCGTCAACCAACTCGCCGTGGGGGCCGACGAGTACTTCGCCGGCGTCATCGAGTACGCCAACGGCACCGCCGCGCTCGTCGGCGGCCTCGAACAGCTCCGCGACGGGCTGCAGGACGCCGTCACCGGCATCGAGGGCGCGCCCGAGATCGACCTCACCGGGCTCGAGGAACTCGGCGGCGCAGTGCGGGAGACCGCTCGCGGCGCGGCCGTGCTCAGCAACGGCCTCATCCAGATGGACACCTCGCTGAAGGCCTACGCCTCCGGTGCGAACGCTGCGCCCGCCGCCGTGCAGGCGATCGGCGGCGAGCTCGCCGCGGGCTATGCGTGCCCGGTCGAGGATCCCGACACGTGTGCGCTGCTGCGGGACGCCTACCGCCAAGGCGCCGATGACGGCGCCACCGCGGGCTTCCGCGCCGGCGCCGGGCTGGCGTCGACCATGCTCAACTCGGCCGGCCAGGACAGCGCGCAGACGCTGCTCGACAGCGCCCGCCAGCTCACGGTCGTCGCGCAAGGCCTCGCCGAGGAGATCGCGACCTTCATCGAGAACCTTCCCGAGGACGCGCAGGAGCAGTTCGCGCTGATCATGGATGGGCTCAAGCAGATCACCGGCGGCATCGACACCATCGTCACCGAGACGCAGCCGCTGAAGGACAACGCGCCGCTGATCGTCGACGGGGCCGAGCAACTCAACGATGGCATCCAGGAACTCAACACCGAGATCGCCGCGATGCCCGAGGGCGTGGCGGAGATGGCCACGGGCATCCGGCAACTCGCCGACGGCGCTGATGCGTACGCCGGCGGCATGCGCGAGTTCGCCGACGGCACGGTGGGCCTCGCGGCCGGCTCCGAGGAGTTGGCCGTCGGTGC
>DURG01000177.1 GCA_012837465.1 Propionibacterium sp.
GCGACGAGCCACTGGCCGTGCTCGTCTCCGGCGGCTTCGAGTCGGGCGGCTGGCTGCGCCGCTTCACGGTGCGCGACCCCGCGGAGCTGTTGGAGTGGCTGCGAGGCTGGGACGGCGCCCCGCCCGAGGGCGACGACGGCGGCGCGGCGATGCTCGTGTGCAGCCATGCCCGCCGCGACCAGTGCTGCGCCTTGGCCGGGCGACCTCTCCTGGCGGCGCTGACCAGGGAGGTGGGCGCCGAATCCATCTGGGAGGCCTCGCACCTGGGCGGCCACCGCTTCGCACCCACGATGCTGCTGCTCCCCACGGGCCAGGTGCTGGGTCGGCTCAACGCCGTTGCGGCGGTCAGCGCCTTCCGCGCCGCCGAGGAGCACGCGCTCTGGCCCGGCGGCGCTCGCAAGGACCGTGGGCGCTCGCACCTGCCGCCCCAGCAGCAGGCTGCGGAGGCCTGGGCGCTGGCCGAGTTTGGCCGTCGCGACGAGGAGCGACACCCGGACACCGACGGCATCTCACTGCGGCCCGTGCCCGCCGTCGACATCTGCAGCGAACTGATCAACGACGGCGAGGTGCTCGTGCGCATGGGCGCGTGGGAGGTCCACGTCGACGTCGCGAAGGTCGACGGCGGGGGAGCGGCACCAGTCAGTTGCGGCAAGCCGGCCGAGCCGCTGACCTACTGGTCCGTCCAGCCGCGGCAGCCCTGACGACATCGCGCCCCGGCCCGGGTAGGTTGCAGCCCCTGACTACGCGCCGCCCCTGCGGTTGCGGTTGAGCGCCCAAATCTAGATTTGCGCTCGTGGACGCTCGCAAATCTAGATCCGGGCGCCTTTGCGAGGTGGGGGAGGCTGCGTGGGCGACGCGCAAATCTAGATCTGCGCTCGTGGACGCTCGCAAATCTAGATTTGGGTCAACCCCGCCTCGCGGTAGGCCTCGAGGAACTGCTGCAGATCGCACCGTCGTCCGCACTGCTTGGGCTTGCCCTCCCATCCCTCGCGGGCCAGGACGACGGCCGACTGGGCCGCGGCTCGGCAAGCAGACCTGGTGCTGGCGTTCCAGCCGTAGTGCAGCGTGACCTCGCCGCCGCTGATGCGGTGGTCGTTGTCCTTGAACCAGTCCCTCGAGGCGTCCTGGTGATCCCGCAGCCCGTCCAACTCGAGGCGAACCCCGTAGTCCTTCCACAACCCGTCCGAACGGCTGCCCAGCAACCGCTGCTGGAGCACGGGCAGCGGGATGCCGTGGGCTTCCAACACCTTGGAGTGGAAGTGCCACTCAAGCACCGACTCGATGCCGTCGACCGCCCGCGTGCACATCTGGAGGAGGTGGACGTAGTGGGCGTTCCTGCCCCTGGCCTTCAGCGCCTCGTGGAGGCGCGTTGACGTGGTCTTGTGGCTGGTGAAGGCCCTCACGACGGCGTCTGTGAGGGTGTCCTGGTCAACATGGTCGGCCATGTCGAGAAGGCTGGCCTCGACCTTCGTCCTGGGCAAGGATCCGAGTGAGCTCCGGTCGCCGCGCCGCAGCATGATGGAATACGGCCCCAGCGACAGGTTCATCCGCGCCTCGGTACTCCAGACCGTGACGAGCGACGGCGGGTCGCGCAGCACCTCATGCAGGTACAGCGCGGCGGCACCGCCCGCGGCGGCGCTCTTGCCTCCGGCGAGGAGGCCGGCCCAGACCGCCGAGTGCCAGGTTGGTGGGGAGGTGGAGTACAGGCCGCACATGAGGCGGGTCCACGGGGCGGTGAGGCGGCGGATCACCGCTCTGGTGAGCCCGCCGTCGATCATCTGGGCGGTGGTCAGGATGCCGGCTTGGCTCGCGGCCAGGTTGGCAAGCTTGGGGGGCAGGTCCTGTCGTGCATACATGCTTCGACGTTGGCATCCCAGCTCGTGCAGGCGCATCCTTTCTGGGCCAACGGACAACACCTGACTGGAAACGGACAACAACTCGAGGGTTTCGGACAACACCTGCGCACTTCGTGACAACACCGGCACGACGGGAGGCAGCGCGAAGCCACGCGCCCCACCGTCGACGCTGACGCTGGGCTGGGGAGGCGCAAATCTAGATTTGCGCTCGTGGACGCTCGCAAATCTAGATTTGGGCCGCATCCCCAACCCCCACGTGGACCGGCCTGTGCCGGGACGCAAAACGGCGCCGCTCCCCCCAGAGCGGCGCCGTAGCTGGCCCGAAATCCTCGGGCCGGTCCTTGGGATCAGCCGAAGCGGCCGGTGATGTAGTCCTCCGTGGCCTTCTGATCCGGGTTGTGGAAGATCTTCTCCGTGGGGCCCATCTCGATGAGCTCGCCGGGCTGGCCGTGGGCCTTCAGGTTGAAGAACGCCGTCTGGTCCGACACGCGCGCGGCCTGCTGCATGTTGTGCGTCACGATCACGACGGTGTACTCCTCCTTGAGGTCCTTGATCAGGTCCTCGATGGCCAGGGTGGAGATCGGGTCCAGCGCCGAGCAGGGCTCGTCCATCAGGATCACGTCGGGCTCGACGGCGATCGCGCGGGCGATGCACAGGCGCTGCTGCTGGCCGCCGGAGAGGCCGGAGCCGGGACGGTCGAGGCGGTCCTTGACCTCGTTCCAGAGGTTGGCGCCCTTGAGTGACTTCTCGACGAGCTCGTCGGCCGCGCTCTTCGAGATGCGGGCGTTGTTCAGCCGCACGCCGGCCAGGATGTTCTCCTTGATCGACATGGTGGGGAAGGGGTTGGGGCGCTGGAACACCATGCCCACCTGGCGGCGCACGCGGACCGGATCCACGTTCGGGGCGTAGAGGTCCACGCCATCGAGCAGCACCTGGCCGTCGACGTAGGCGCCGGGGATGACCTCGTGCATGCGGTTGAGCGAGCGCAGCACGGTGGACTTGCCACAACCGGACGAGCCGATGAATGCCGTGACGGCGCGGGGCTCGATGGTCATGTTGACCGACTTCACGGCATGGAACTTGCCGTAATAGATGTCGAGATCCTTGATCTCAATGCGCTTTGACATGTCTCAGTTGTTCCTTCGGTCAGCGTCCGGCCTTGGGGGCGAACTTCCAGGCGATGAAGCGCCCGATGGCGTTCAGTCCCATAACGATCAGAATGAGGGTGAGTGCGCCTGCCCAGGCGCGGGCGTGGTAGGCCGCGGTGTCGATGCCCGGGGCGTACATGTACTGGTTGTACACGAACACCGGCAGGGTGGCCATGGGGTGCTGCGAGGGGTCCAGGTTCATCGACGACGTGATGGAGGCGGTCACCAGCAGCGGGGCCGTCTCGCCGATGACGCGGGCGATGGCCAGTACGACGCCGGTGATGATGCCCGCGATCGACGTGGGGAGGACCACCTTGAGGATGGTGCGCCACTTCGGTACGCCCAGCGCGTAGGAGGCCTCGCGCAGCTCGTTCGGCACGATGCGCAGCATCTCCTCGGTGGAGCGCACGACGGTGGGGATCATCAGGATCGACAGCGCCACGGCGCCCGAGATGCCGGACTTGTGGCCCGCGCCGAAGATCATCGAGAATATCGTGTAGGCGAACAGGCCGGCCACGATGGACGGGATACCCGTCATGACGTCGACGAAGAACCGGATCGAGGCGCCGAGCTTGCCGTTGTTCGAGTACTCCACCAGGTAGATGGCGGTCAGCAGGCCGATCGGCACCGAGATCAGCGTGGCGATGCCGGTGATGATCAGGGTGCCCCAGATGGCGTGGATGGCGCCGCCGCCCTCACCGAGGACGTTGCGCATCGACCAGGTGAAGAAGACGCCGTCGAAGCGGGCCATGCCGTTGGCGATCGTGCCCCAGATGACGGAGATCAGCGGCGCCAACGCGACGAGGAAGAACCCCGTCACAACGTACTTGGCGAGGCGGTCCTTGGCCTTGCGCACGCCCTCGACCGCGGTCGAGAGGATGAACATCGACAGGAGGAACAGCAGCGCGCCCACGGCGACGACGCTGGTGACGTTGGCCGACTGCAGGAGCGCCAGGAGCCCGGCGGCGACGGCGATCGAGACGACGAGCGCAGCGAGGCCGGTGAACTTCGGCAACTGGCCGGCGGTGAGCAGATCTGGCGTGGTGCTGCCGGTGCGCTTGGGGGAGGTCATGGTGGTGCTCATCAGTTGGCTCCCGAGAATTCCTTGCGACGGTTGATGATCCAGCGCGCGGTCATGTTGACGGCAAGGGTGATGATGAACAGCACCAGGCCGGTCGCGATGAGCTGGTTTCGGCCGATGTCATGCGCCTCCGGGAAGGACTGCGCGATGTTGGCCGCGATGGTGTTGGGGTTCTGGCTGGTCAGCAGCTTGAAGCTGATGATGCCCGAGCCGGACAGCACCATGGCCACGGCCATGGTCTCGCCGAGCGCGCGGCCGAGGCCCAGCATGCAGGCCGAGATGATGCCCGGCATGCCGAACGGGATGACCGCTTGGCGGATCATCTCCCAACGGGTGGCGCCCAGCGCGAGCGAAGCCTCCTCGTGGAGCTTCGGCGTCTGCAGGAACACCTCGCGGGAGATGGCGGTGATGATCGGCAGGATCATGACCGCGAGCACGACCGAGGCGGTGAAGATGGTGCGGCCGGTGCCGGAGACCTGGCCGGCGAACAGCGGGATCCAGGAGAAGTGCTCGTTCAGCCACAGGAACAGGGGGCGCATGGCCGGGGCCAGCACCGCGATGCCCCAGAGGCCGAACACCACGGAGGGGACGGCAGCCAGGAGGTCGATGATGTACCCGAACGTCGACGAGATGCGCTTGGGCGCATAGTGCGTCAGGTACAAGGCGATGCCGACGGCGACCGGGACGGCCATGATCATCGCGAGGATCGCCGACCACATGGTGCCGAACGCGTACGGCGCGACGTACTTCCAGAAGGACTGGCCGCGGCTGAACTGGAACGTCTCCGGATCGGCGAGGAGGGCCGGGATCGCCAGGCCGACCAGGAAGGCGGCGACGGCGGCGAGGATCAGCAGGATCAGGACGCCCGACCCCGTGGAGAGACCCCGGAAGAACGTGTCACCGAAACGCTTGGCGCTGCGCTCAAGCGAGTGGGAATCGGATCTGGGATCAGTTGAGGCTTCGGGGATGTCCGTTGCCGACATGGGCGCTCCTGGGGCGACGAGGGCTGGCGGTTGCAGACTACTTTGTTGCCCTGACCCGGCAAAGTCGCGCCACCTCACGGTGACGCGACTTTGCGGGTTCAGGCTTCAGTGGTCACTGAATCGAGTCGATGGCGGCCGTGACCGAATCGGTGAGGCCCTGCGACAGCGGGGCGGAGCCGGCGCGCTCACCGGCGGCCTGCTGGCCCTCCTGCGAGGCGATGTAGTTGGCGTAGGCCTTGACGAGCTCGGCCTTCGCGTCGTCCTGGTAGTCCTGGCAGACGATCAGGTAGGACACGAGGACGATCGGGTAGCCCTCGGCCTCACGGTCGACCTCGATGGCCATGTCGTTGTCGGCGCGGCCTTCCTGGACCGGGGAGTTCTCGACGATCGCGGCAGCGGCCTCGGTGGTGGGGCCGTGGAACGAGCCGTCCTTGCCGAGCTTCACGGTGGTGAAGTCGCCGGCCTGCGAGGCGTCGACGTAGCCGATGGTGCCGACGCCGCCGGAGACGGCGGAGACGACGCCCTGGGTCTGGGCGGCAGCCTCACCGCCGGGGAACGGCCAGTCACCGGAGACCTCGGTGTCCTCGCCGTAGACCGACGGGGCGGCGGCGGAGAGGTAGTCGAGGAAGTTCTCGGTGGTGCCCGAGGTGTCCGAGCGGTGCACGGCGGTGATCGGGGTGTCGGGGAGTTCGACGCCCTCGTTCAGCGCGGCGATCTTCTCGTCGTTCCAGTTGGTGATGTCGCCCTTGAACACGGCGGTCAGGGTGTCGGCATCCATGTTCAGTTCCTCGACCCCTTCGAGGTTGAACACGACGGCGATGGGGGAGATGTAGACGGGGAGGTTGATCGGCTTGTCAACGCACTGCGAGAAGGTGTTCTCGTCGATCTCCTCCTGCTTGAACGCGCGGTCGGAGCCGGCGTAGTCGGCGCCGCCACCGATGAAGGCCTCACGGCCGGCGCCGGAGCCCTCGGGCGAGTAGTTGATGGTGACGTTGGGGTTGGCGGTCTGGAAGCCGACGATCCAGGTCTGCTGGGCGACTTCCTGCGCCGAGGCGCCGATGCCGGAGAGGGTGCCTTCGAGGTTCGCGGGTGCGGGGGCCTCCTCGTCGGTGGCCTCGTCGTCGGTGGTCGCGTCGTCAGCAGCGGGGGTGGTCTCGACGGCGGCGGTGTCGGCCGGCTCGGCGGGAGTGTTGTTGTTGGGCTCGTTGGCCGCGCAGGCCGAGAGCAGAAGGGCGGCCGAGAGGCCAAGTGCGGCGGTCAGACGGATCTTCATTCCGGTGAGTACCTTCCAAGAGGGTGTGGGCTGGCGTTCAGCCCCTGGTGTGAACTTTTTGTTCCTGTTTGGAAGGTAGGGGCGCAAAGTGACCGGATGGGATGCGTTGGGTTAACAGATGGTGAACGACGGACGAGTTCTCATGCAGAACCGCACCCCGTCGGGTAGTCGTGACCGTTTCGTTATCAAATCCGGGGCCCGGAAGCGCTCATTTGGAAGGTTCAAATGGCGGGCTTGCGACAGCAGGCGGGCTACGCCGTCGGCTTGTGCACCTCGACGGCGACCTGCTGGCCGTCGTCGTCGCGGTGGACGATCATGACCTCGCCCACCACCATCGGCTTCGGCTCCAACCCCAGGCCCCGATACATCGAGGGCAGCACGGGGCGGTGGCCGCACACGGCCGTGGGCACCTTGATCTTCCGGAAGAGCTTCGAGACGAACTTCTCCACCTCGCTGGGGTGGACGGTGCCCTCCTCCTCGGTGAGCACCTTCTTCGTGTCGATCTCCAGCCCGCGCTGCTCGGCGTAGGGGCGCAGGGTCTCGACGCAGCGGGTCGACGACGAGCTGACGAGCGACTCGACCCCGTAGGCCGACAGCAACTGCGCCAGCTCCTTCGCCTGTCGGCGCCCGCGACCGGTGAGGCGCCGCTCCTGGTCCGCGCCGCTCCAGTCCTTGCGCAGCATGGCCTTGCCGTGGCGCACCAGCAGCAGCGGAGTGGTGCGCGGCATCAGTAGCGCCGACGACAGGAGGCGCCGCTCGTCGGCGTAGGTGAGGGTGCGCATGGCCCGGTCGATGTCGAGCCAGCGGACCTTGTCCACCTCCTTGTTGGGGGTGAACTCCTGCTCGGCGACGGCCTCGGCACGCCAGTACTCGACGGCCTTGAGGCCCTTGGTGAGCTTGTAGCGGATCGCAGGCAGGCGCAGCCCGAGGCGGGCGGAGACGCCCGTCTCCTCGAACACCTCCCGGATGGCCGTCTGGGGCGCGAGTTCGTCCTTGACGCCCTTGCCCTTGGGCAGGGACCAGTCGTCGTAGGCGGGCCGGTGGACGGCGAGCACCTCGACGTCGTCGCCCTCGCCGCGCAGCACCACCGCGCCGGCCGCGCGGATGTCAGCCTTCCTGCTCATCGGGACGAGCGGCGGGCCGAGGTCTGCTGGATGAGCCATTCCTGGATGTCGGTCAACGGGTTGCCTCCGTCATCGGTCGTGTGCGCGGTCCAGGTGGAGTCGTGGAGTTCCCAGTGCACCGTGGTGGGTGCGAAGGCCATCTCGAACAGTTCCTCCACCTGGCCGACGTGCGCAGGGTTGGTGATGCTCACGATGGCCTCGACGCGACGGTCGAGGTTGCGGTGCATGAGGTCTGCCGAGCCGATGCCGACGATGGGCCGCCCGCCGCCCGCGAACCAGTAGATGCGGGAGTGCTCCAGGAACCGGCCGAGCACGGAGCGCACCCGGATGTTCTCGCTCAGCCCCGGCACGCCGGGGCGGATGGTGCAGATCCCGCGCACCCACATGTCGACCGGGACTCCCGCCTGCGACGCGCGGTACAGCGCGTCGATGACCGCCTCGTCGACGATGGAGTTGACCTTGATCTTGATCCCCGACGGCAGGCCCTTCGCGTGGTTGTCGATCTCGGCCTCGATGTACTCGAGGAGGCCCTTGCGGATGCCGTGGGGCGCGACGAGCAGGCGTCGGTAGTGCGTTTCCTGCGTCATGCCGGAGAGGTGGTTGAACAGCCGCGCGATGTCGTCGGTGATGATCGGGTGCGACGTGAGCAGGCCCATGTCCTCGTACTGGCGGGCCGTCTTGGGGTTGTAGTTGCCGGTGCCGATGTGGGCGTAGCGGCGCAGGCCGTCGCCCTCGGCGCGGACGACGAGCGACAGTTTGCAGTGGGTCTTGAGCCCCACCATGCCGTAGACGACGTGGACGCCGGACTTCTCCAGCTTGCGCGCCCAGCCGATGTTGTTCTGCTCGTCGAAGCGGGCCTTGATCTCGACGATGGCGAGCACCTGCTTGCCCATCTCGGCGGCCTCGATGAGGGCGTCGACGATGGGGGAGTCGCCTGAGGTGCGGTAGAGCGTCTGCTTGATGGCGAGCACGGCGGGATCCGCCGCGGCCTGCTCGATGAAGCGTTGCACGGACGTGGCGAACGAGTCGTAGGGGTGTTGGACGAGGACGTCGCGCAGCTTGAGGGCCTTGAACATGTCCGCCGGGCTGGCGCTCTCCACCTCGGCCAGGTCCGGGTGCGTGATGGGAAGGAAGTTGGGGTACTTGAGGTCTTCCCGGTTGGAGTCGCTGAGCGCGAACAGGCCGGTGAGGTCCAGCGGGGCCGGCAGCCGGTAGACCTCGTTCTCGCTGATGTCGAGCTCGCCGATGAGCATGTCGAGCATGTGCTCGTCGATGTCCTCCTCGACCTCCAGCCGGACGGGCGGGCGGCCGACCTTGCTGCGCAGGAGTTCGCGTTCGAGCGCGAACAGGAGGTTCTCGGCGTCGTCCTCCTCCACCTCGATGTCCTCGTTGCGGGTGACGCGGAAGCTGGTGTGGGAGACCACCTGCATGCCCGTGAAGAGCTGCCCGAGGTGGCGGGAGATGATCTCCTCGAGCGGCACGTAGCGGCCCTCGGCGAGGCGCACGAAGCGCGACAGCACCGGCGGCACCTTCACGCGCGCGAACTGGCGCCCGCCGGTCGCCGGGTTGCGCAGCAGGACCGCGAGGTTCAGCGAGAGGCCGGAGATGTAGGGGAAGGGGTGCGAGGGGTCGACGGCCAGCGGCGTGAGCACGGGGAAGATCCGCTCCGCGAACAGCGCCCGCATCGAATCCTTCTCGGTGGCGGTGAGCTGGTCCCAGCGGAGGATCTCGATGCCCTCCTCGCGCAGCGCCGGGCGCACGTCCTCCTGGAACACGCGCGACTGCTCGGCGACGAGTTCGGAGATCCGCTCGAGGAGTTCCGCGTGGAGCTCGCCGGGCATCTTGCCGGTGACGGTGGGCACGGCGACGCCCGCTGCGATGCGTCGCTTCAGGCCCGCGACGCGCACCATGAAGAACTCATCGAGGTTGGAGGAGAAGATCGCCAGGAACTTGGCGCGTTCGATGAGCGGCACCCGCAGGTCGTCGCGGGCCTGATCGAGCACGCGGTCGTTGAACGCGAGCCAGCTCAGTTCGCGGTCGAGGTAGCGGTCCGCGGGCAGCGGCGTCTGGTCGGTGGGCTCAAGGTCGTCGGTCATGCCTGCCCCTTCTTCGCGCGGTAGCTGGTGTCGGTCTGGACGATCTCGAAGCCGGCGTTGAGATACATCTGGACGACGCGCTCCTGGTCACCCTCGACGTAGAGCTGGATGCGGGTGTCGCCCTGCTGCTGGAGGTGCTCGAGACCGGCCTCGAGGAGCGTGCGGCCGAGGCCCTTGCCCTCGTGGTCGGGGCTGACGGCGATCACGTAGACCTCGCCGAGGCCGTTGCCGTGGCGCTTGGTCCAGTGGAAGCCGGCGACCTCGCCGTCGATGCGGGCGACGAGCAGCCCGGCGGGGTCGAACCAGGGCTGGCGGGTGAGGTCCTCGAACTCGGCGACGGTGAGTCGGCCCTGCTCGGGATGGTGGGCGAAGGCGGCGGCGTTGATGGCGACGATGGCCTCGCGGTCGGCGGCGGTGTAGGTGTCGATCGCGTAGCGGGGGTCCTTCGTCGCATCGCGGTCTTCGTCCCTCGGACGCGATGCGGGCCGGTCTGGGTCGGCAAGGGTCTTCTCCATGCGGAGGAGTTCGCGGGCGGGGGCCATGCCGACGCGGTGGGCGAGTTCGGGCGCGCCGGGGAGGGTGCCGAAGGCCCAGGCCGACGACTCGGGGTGGGCCGCGAGCGCCTCGCGCAGCAGCTCGGTGCCGACGCCCTCGCGACGGTGGTCCGGATGGACGCCCACCAGCAGGGTGCCATCGCGCTCGTCGCACACGACGAAGCCGTGCGGGTCGGAGCGCTTCCCCATGAAGAAGAAATCGGCCTCGCGGACGCCGTCGATGCCCATCGACGCGGATTCGTTGATGGGCGAGATCCCGTCGTGCTCGGTGATCGCCGCGACCAGGGCGCGCAGGGCGTCCTGCATCGTCGGGGTCAGGGTGGTCAAGCTAACCAGCACGGTGGGCCTCCTTGGCACTGGCGAAGCGGTAGCCCACGTTGCGCACGGTGCCGATGTAGTGGTCGAATTGGCCGAGCTTAGCCCGTAGTCGCCTGACATGGACGTCGACCGTTCGGGTCCCACCGTAGTAGTCGTAGCCCCACACCTGGCTGACGAGGGTCTCGCGGGACAGCACGCGGCCCGGGTGCTGCATCAGGTAGCGCAGCAGCTCGAACTCGGTGTAGGTCAGGTCCAGCGGCACGCCGTCGAGCGTGGCGGTGTAGGCGGCACCGTCGACGCGGAGGGGGCCGGCCACGAACACGTCCGGATCCGCGCTGACGCGGGTGAGCATGCGGATGCGGGCGTCGAACTCGGCGGGTTCGCTGCCGGCCACCACGAAGTCGTTGAAGCCCCATTCGGGCGACAACACGGCCAGGCCGGGGCGCGCCACGATCAGCATGATCGGGAGGTTCCCCCGCGACAGCGCCTGACACGTGGTGCGGGCGGCGGTGAGGTCCACCACGCCGTCGACGATCACGAGGTCGGCGGAGTCGAGTTCGAGGATCGCGCGGGAGGCCGAATCCACGGTGGTGATCGAATGGCTGAGGAGGGCCAGTTCGGGAGGGGTCTCCTTGGAGGTGATGAACACGATGCTGCTCACTTGGCTACCCTCCTTCCGCGCGCTGCGGGACGGGGACATCCTAATGGCAACGCCGCGCCGCTAGCATGGCGGACATGACGCAGGGACTACCGGACGACCTGTTCCGGCCCGGGACGGGGGAACCGTCCGCGGAGGTGCGCGAGGAGCGGAGGCTTCCTCGGGTACCCAGGCCGGCGTCGGTGAAGACCATCCCGCTCGAATCCTCCGGCATCTCCCCGCGCGTGCTCGCCGGCATCATCGTGCTGGCGCTGCTGGTCGCGTTCGCGCTCGGACGGCTGTTCCTGTTCCTGCCCGAGGTGCCCGTCGTGGAGGTGAGCCCCGCGCCGTCGCCGTCGGTGACCGTGACGGAGGCCACACCGTCGGACGAGTTCGTCGCCTACTCCGGCCCCGTCATCACCATCCCCGCGCTCACCGCCGAGGGCACGTGCGAGGAGGGCCAGACCGTCGAGGGGGCGGCCAGCCTCATCGACCACGACCCCGCCACCATCTGGCGTTGCGTGGGCGACGGGGTGGGGGAGAAGCTCTCGTTCACGTTCAGCGGGCGCCGGCCGCTGGTCGGCGTGCGCGTGGTCAACGGCAACTCCGCGTGGACGGACCGGTACCTGGCGGAGCGGCGCATCATGTCGCTGCGCTGGGAGTTCGACGACGGCTCGTTCTTCGTGCAGGGCCTGGCCGCGAACAACCGCAACCTGCAGGAGGTGCGGTTCCCGCCACTGACCGCCACGTCGGTGACGTTGACGGTGCTCGAGGTGACCGCCCCGGGCGATGAGACCGATGACGCCGACGCGGTGTCGATCGCGGCCGTCGAGTTCCTGTCGCCCGCCTGACGTCGGTTCTGGAGTGCCGGCGAGAACGAGCGGTGCGGGGCTATTCCCAGTCCTTGGTGTCCATCGTGATGGTCACCGGGCCGTCGTTGACCGACGACACCAGCATGTGCGCGCCGAACACGCCCCGCGACACCGTCGCGCCCAGCAGCTCCAACTGCCGGCACAACTCTTCGACGAGTGGCTCGCTCACCGCGCCGGGTGCGGCCCTGCTCCACGACGGGCGGCGACCCTTGCGCGTCGACGCGTAGAGCGTGAACTGGCTGACCACCAGCAGCGGGGCGTCGACGTCGCTGGCCGACAGTTCGTCGTCGAGGATCCGCAGCGACCAGATCTTGCGGGCCAGCGCCGCCGCATCCTCGGGGGAGTCGTCGTGGCCGACCCCGGCGAGCACGAGCAGGCCCGGCCGCTCCAGTTCGCCGACGACGTCGCCGTCGACCTGCACGGACGCCGACAGGACCCTGGTGACCACAACACGCATGGCCCCATTGTGGCGCGTTCGTATACTGGCCCGCATGTCTGATACCCCGCAGCTGAACATTGACCTAGAGGTGCCCGAAGGCCTCAACCCGGCGCTGACCGCGCTGGGCTGGATGGTTGGCCGCTGGGAGGGAACCGGCCACGGCACGGACCACGAGGGCAACGACTTCCAGTTCGAGCAACGCATGGAGTTCCAGAGCAACGGCGAGGACTACCTCTACTACGTCTCGCAGACCTTCCTGCTCAGCGAGGATGAGGCCGAGGAGGGAGCCGAGGGCATCGGCCGCGCCACCAAGGCGCTCGGCATGGAGACCGGCTTCTGGCGCCCCAAGGCCGATGCGTCGGTCGAGGTGGAGCTCGCCAGCTCTGACGGCTGGACCGAGGTCCTCGTCGGCAAGGTGGCCGTCACCCGCATCGACCTGACCACCGACGCCGTGGTGCGCGGCGAGTCCGCCTCCGTCGAGCACCTGTCCGGCCAGCGTCTCTACGGCAAGGTGGAGGGCGATCTCATGTACGCGCTCGACCGCTCCACCACCGATCACGAACTGCGCCCCCACATGTGGGCCCGCCTGAAGCGCGTCTGATGGCCGGCGTCGAGATCGATGAGGGCCTGGACGAGGGCCTCATCTGGCACTACGGCAACCCCGTGGCCGAGGCGCGCTCGCTCGCCAGTGGCGAGGGGGTCGTCGACCTGCGCAACCGCGAGGTCATCGAGGTCGCCGGCGAGGACCGCCTCACCTGGCTGCACTCGCTGACCACGCAGCACCTCGAGCACCTGAAGCCGGGGGTGCCGACCACCGCGCTTATCCTGTCGCCCACCGGCCACACCGAACACGTGCTGCACGGCGTCGACGACGGTACGAGCTTCCTCGCCTGGACCGAACCCGGCCGGGCCGAGGCGCTCATCGATTTCCTGGACAAGATGCGCTTCGTGATGCGCGTCGAGGTCGCCCGCCGCGACGACCTGCGCCTGGCCTGGGCCGGCCACAAGGTGGCACTCGACCCGCAGTGGCGCGTGCGCGACTCCGACCTCGGCGGCGTGGAGGTGTTCCTCCCCGTCGACGCCGAGTTGGAGGCCACCGTCGGCACGTGGGCGTTCGACGCCATGCGGATCGCCGCCGGCGTGCCGCGCATCTTCGTCGACACCGACCACAAGACCATCCCCAACGAGATCGGCCTGCTCGGCACGCACCTGGAGAAGGGGTGCTACCGCGGGCAGGAGACGGTCGCGCGCGTCCATACGCTGGGCCGCCCGCCGCGGCGGCTGGTGCAGCTGCACCTCGACGGCACGCAGTCGGAGCTGCCCGAGCCGGGGGCGCCCATCGAGTTCAACGGACGCACCGTCGGCTTCGTGGGCTCGGCCGCCCGCCACCACGAGCTGGGCCCCATCGCGCTCGCCATGGTGAAGCGCAACGTGCCGGTGGATCAGGACCTGCTCGCCGGCGGCATCCCCGCGGCCCAGGAGGTCCTCGTCGACCCCGAGGTCGGCCTGCACATCAGGCCCGTGCTGGGCTGACGCCCCAAGAAGCGAAGGCCGCCACCCCCGGGTCCCGAGTGACGAGGCCCCTGACCCCGGACTTACCGGGTTCGGGGGCCTCGTCGTATCGAGGGGCTGCGGGTCAGTTCAGCGCAGCGAGCGCGGCGTCGTAATCCGGCTCCTGGCCGATCTCCGGGACCTGTTCGGTATAGACGACCTTGCCGTCCTCGTCGATGACCACGACGGCGCGCGACAAGAGGCCCTTGAGCGGGCCGCTCTTCATGGTCACGCCGTAGGTCTCGCCGAAGCCGGTGCGGAAGTCCGAGGCGACCACGACGTTGTCGATGCCCTCGGCGCCGCAGAAGCGGGCCTGGGCGAACGGGAGGTCGCGCGAGATGTTCAGCACCTTGGCGCCCTCGAGGCCGGCGGCCTTCTCGTTGAAGGTGCGCACGCTGGTGGCGCAGACGCCGGTGTCGAGCGACGGGAAGATGTTGATGACGAGCTTCTGGCCCTTGAAGTCTGAGAGCTTCACTTCGCCGAGGTCGTCGCCGGTGACCTCGAAGTCAGGCGCGTCGGAGCCGACGGCGGGCAGCTCGCTGATGGATTGGATGGGGGTTCCCTTGAAGGTGATGTCAGCCATACCCCCGATCCTCCCCGATCGGGCCAAATCTCGCTAGGGGTCTCAGGGTGCCAAGTGCGAACATCCGCCGCGTGTTCACCCACTGTGCACCGGAAAGTGGTTGGATCCCTTCATGAGCCAATCCAGCCTGCGCGAATACATCGACCAACTCGTCGCGGAGGGCTACGCCGTCACCGACGTGCACGGGGAGGACCCGTACCTGATCGACCCGCTCGGCGAGGCCGTCGAGACCTGGCGCGACAAGTATCCCTACGACGAGTTGCTGAGCCGCAGCGAGTACGAGATCGAGAAGCGGCAACTCCAGATCGAGTTGCTGAAGTTCCAGTACTCGGCGCAGGATCGCGGCACCAAGCACGTCATCATCTTCGAGGGCCGCGACGCCGCCGGCAAGGGTGGCGCGATCAAGCGGTTCACCGAGCACCTCAACCCCCGCTACGCGCGTACGGTTGCGCTCGGCGTACCCACCGAGCGTGAGAAGGGTCAGTGGTACTTCCAGCGCTACATCCAGCACCTGCCCACCTCCGGCGAGATCGTGATGTTCGACCGCTCCTGGTACAACCGCGCCGGCGTCGAGCGCGTGATGGGCTTCTGCAGCGATGAGGAGTACGACATCTTCATCCGGGAGGCCCCGCTGTTCGAGGAGATGCTGATCGAATCCGGCATCACCGTGACCAAGTTCTGGTTCTCCGTGACGCAGCGCGAGCAGCGCACCCGCTTCGCGATCCGCCAGATCGACCCGGTGCGCCAGTGGAAGCTCTCCCCGATGGACCTGGAGTCGCTGGGCCGCTGGGAGGACTACACCGCCGCCAAGAATGCGATGTTGAAGTACACCGACACCGAGATCGCGCCCTGGTACCGCATCAAGTCCAACGACAAGAAGCGCGCCCGGCTCAACGCGATGCGCCTGTTCCTGGAGTTGCACGACTACGAGGGCAAGGACGCGGCCGTCATCAAGCCGACGGACCCGCTGATCGTCACCAAGGGCCGCAAGAACCGCATGGCGGAGGACTCCGAGGAGCAGGCGGAGGACTAGTGCTCAGGGTCCCGGGTGCTGGCCTGATTCCGGGTCCCGAGTGTCGGCCTGAAGGCTGTCACTCAAGCGCGGCGTCCGGGCTCGATGGTGTCACGAAGACCGTGAGCGCCCGGATCGCGTCGGCGAGCGGCCGCAGGTCGTTGTTGGCCACGCGCTGCGAGTTGGCCGATTCGCTGATGCCCTCCCGCTCGGCGATCTCCGCGTTGCTGAGCCCCTCGAGTAGCCCCCGCAGCGTGCCGACCGTGCCCCCGCGCAGCCCGGAGAGGTGCGCGTCGATCAGCCCCACCGTCGCCTCCAGCAGCGGTTCCTCCACCCCGACGACGGCCGTGCGGGTGCCGCGGTAGCCCGCGTCCGACGCCCGGTCGCGCACCGCGTCGATGGCCTCCCGGGCCCGCCACCAGGCCGAGCCGTCCTGGATGCCGCGCTCGGCGTCGATCACCTTGACTTCGCCGATCCCGATGCCGGCTCGCAGGTCGACCTCGGGAGCCACCGCGAGGCGCAGCGCGTAGGCGGCGCGGAGGGCGCCGTCGAGGGTTTCGTAGACGCCTTGGAGTTCGTCGCCGACGGTGAAGCGGAGGGGGTCCAGGGCCTCGACCCGCCCGTTGACCTCGTCGACGGCGGAGATGAGCTTCTCGTGCCGGAGGGCACGGGAGTCGCCTCGGGAGCCCACCACGTCCAGCAGGAGCGCAGCGGCTTTCGATTGTGACTTCATTCCAGCCATATGAAGATATTACCTTAATCTGGCTCCGGTGAAGGTGAAGTGTCCGGGTCGGCGTGTAGCGTCGGGGTCGTGCTGGATCTGGTGTTGAAGGGGGCCGTGCTGCTCGCGGGCGGGGTGTTCGCGATGCTCGGCAACGGCGTCATCCGCTGGCTCCTGCGCCGGATCGACCAGGCGGCGCGTCAGGCGGTCGACGAGGAGGTCCGCCAGACCCGGCAGCAGCTGGGCCTCGTCGAGGCACAGAAGGAACTGCCCGGCGGCCGCTGGGTGGGCATCCTGGAGCGCATCGCGATCTACGCCTGCATCGTCAGCGGCTTCGCGTCGGGCATGGCCATCGTGCTGGCCGTCAAGGGCCTCGGCCGCTACGCCGACCTCAAGACCACGTCGGAATCCGGCACCTCGCGCAAGGGCGAACTGTTCATCATCGGCACGTTCGCCAGCGTGCTGTGGGCCGCGATGTGGGCGGGGGTCGCCTACGGGGTCGTGCGGCTGTGGTGAGCGACGGCCTGCTGCCCGACGATGTCGAGGCGGAACTGCTGCGCCGCTGGAACGAGCCGCACCGGCGCTACCACGGCGTCTCGCACCTGCGCGCCGGGCTGGCCGTGCTCGACGACCTCGGCGCGGGCAGCCTCGAGCGCATGGCCTGGTGGTGCCACGACGCCGTGCACAGCAACAACACGCCGTCGGACGAACTGGCCTCCGCGGAACTCGCCCGACGGCTGCTCGCCCCGCACCTGACCCCGGGGGAGGTGGACGAGGTGTGCCGGCTGGTGCTGGTGACCGTCTCCCACCAGCCGGCGGAGGGCGACGCGCGCGGTGCCCGCGTCGCGGATGCCGACCTGCACGGCCTCGGGCTGCAGTGGGAGGCCTACCAGGCGAATGTCAAGGGCATCAGGGCAGAAGTCCAACTGCCCGCTGAACTTTGGCGCGAGCGCCGGGCGGCCTTCGTGAACAAGATGCTGGCAAGGGATTTCATCTTCTCCACGCCCCTCGGGCGCGAGCGTTGGGAAGAGGCCGCGAAACAAAA
>DURG01000178.1 GCA_012837465.1 Propionibacterium sp.
CGAGCCACCGGCGAGACCGTGTCGTACGAAGCGACCACGCCACTCGGCCGCGGCGTCACCCTCCCCGCCACCCTCGGCCAGGGCGACACGACCCTGCGTACGAAGGAACTCGACGTCGACCTCGTCGAAACCGGCGACGGCACCCTCATCCGCGTCACCACCCCACGCGTCAGCGTCGACGTCCTCGCGCACCGCCCCGACGGGCACGAGAGCCTCGGTGTGGTCGTGCCGTGGAATGACAAGCTCTTCCAGTACACCGTCAAGGACGTCGCCCGCCCCGCCACGGGCATCATCACCGTCGACGGCGTGACCACGCAGGTCTCGGACGACGCGTGGGCAACGCTCGACCACGGCCGTGGACGCTGGCCCTACGACGTCTCCTGGAACTGGGGCGCCGGGTCAGGCACCACCAACGGCCGCGTCATCGGCGTCCAGGTGGGCGGTCAGTGGACCGACGGCACCGGCAGCGTCGAGAACTCGCTGCTGGTCGACGGCAAGCTCTCCAAGATCAGCGAGGAGCTGGTCTGGAGCTACGACACCGAGCGCTGGATGGCGCCCTGGCGCGTGACCGGCGAACGCGTCGACCTCACGTTCGTTCCCTTCCACCTCAGGCGAGCGGTCACCGACCTGAAGATCTTCTCGGCGAAGACCCACCAGTGCTTCGGCCACTGGCACGGCCGGGTGCGCGATGACGCGGGGGACTGGATCGAGGTCGCCGACATCGTGGGCTGGGCCGAGGACGTCCACAACCGCTGGTGAGTCCGTCAGGAGTTCGTGAACCGGATCTCGTACATCTCGGGCCAGTACTTGCCCGTCACGTACCACGTGTCGGCGTCCGGGTCGTGGGCGATGCCGTTGAGCACCTCGTCCTTGGTGAACTCCCTCCCGCTGGCCTCCTCCGCCTGTGCGGCAAGCGGTGACAGGTCGGCCACGGCGTCGACGGTGCCGTGCGTCGGGTCGATGCGCACGAGGTCGTTGGCCAACCACACATTGGCCCAGATCCGGCCGTCGGCGCACTCGAGTTCGTTGAGTCGGTCGAGCGGTTCGCCGTCATGGGTGACCCCAACCGTCGAGGACACCTCGAAGGTCTCGGGGCTGTGCGACATGAGCTGCGATGATCCGTCTGATCGCCACAACTGCTCGCCGTCGTGGCACAGGCCCCAGCCCTCGCCGTCGATGCTGAGGCTGCCTGCGGGGGAGAGGTCATCGACCCGCCAGGCGTGGACGACGCCCTCCTGCCAGGTCAGTTGCAGGAGCGTGTCGCCCAGCAGCGTGAGGCCCTCGCCGAAGTGCTCGTCGGGCAGCCAGGCGCTCTGGAGCACCTCGCCGGTGCTGGCCCGCACCAGCGACACCCGGGACTCTCCGTAGCGTCCGGAGGATTCGGCGAGCAGGTCGTCGCCGACGAACTCCAGCCCCTGTGTGAAGCTGGTGGGGTCGTGCGGGAGGGTCCGGACGAGTTCCCACTCAAGCTGGGCCGGTTCGCCAGTGGCAGGCGTCGCCGAGCAGCCAGCCATGAGGAGGAGGCCGGCTGCCGCGGCGACGGTGGCGCGCATGGTCAGCGGGTGGTGGCCCGCGGCTCGAGGCCCGCCGCGCGGTACATGGCGTCGATGACGCGCATCTCGGCCACCGAATCCTCGGGGTTGCTGAGCACGGGGGTGCCGTTGCGCACCGCGTCGACGAACACTGCCAACTGGGCCGCGTAGCTCGAGGGCTCGCTGGGCACCTTCACCGTGGTCACGTCCTGCTCAGTGGTCAGCGTGATGCTGTTGCCGCCCTGCGGCTTGACGAAGCCCTCCACCTCGATGGTGCCCTTCGTGCCTTCGATGACGGCGCTCTGGCGCTCCTCGTCCTCGAGCAACGAACTGGAGATCCGGCCGATGGCGCCGCTGGGGAACCTCAACTCCGCGCTGAGCGCCTCGTCGAGGCGGGGGTCGTCCGATGGGCGTGCCTCGGCCGAGACCACCTCAGGCTCTTCGCGCATGACGCTGCGCACGAAGTGCAGGCTGTAACAGCCGAGGTCCATCGTGGCGCCGCCCGCGAGGTCCTGGATGTAGCGGATGTTGGTGCGGTCCGGCAGATTGATGTCGAAGTGCGCCTCGATCTCGGTGATGTCTCCGATGATCTTCATGTCGACGAGCTTGAGGACCTCTTGCATGAGGCCGTGGTAGCGGTAGTGGAAGCCCTCCATGACCACGCGGTCCGACTGCTCGGCGCGTCGGGCGACCTCCTCGGCCTCCTCGACGTTCGATGCGAATGGCTTTTCGACCAGCACGTGCTTGCCGGCGTCGAGCGCGGCGATGGTCCACTTCCCGTGCTCCGAGTTGGGCAGCGGGATGTAGACGGCGTCAACCTGATCGTCGGCCAGCAACGCCTCGTAGGTTTCATGCACCGTGGCGATGCCGTGCTCCTCCGCGAACCTCTCGGCCCGGCCGCGGTCACGGGCGGCGACTGCGTACAACTCCACGTCCCGGTTGGCCTTGGCCGGCTCGATGAGTGCCGAGGGTGTGATGCCGGCAGCGCCGAGGATGCCGAAACGGATGGGGGTGGTCATGGGGGAACTCCTCACTCAGACGTCGTTTCCGATTGTATGGGCACGGTGCGGGCCCCGACTGAGACAAATGTCGCTCCGGGCTGGCAGGATCGGGGTCATGACCTCTCCGTTCGGCACCGCCGTCCTCATCTCCGGCCCGGAGCAGCTGCTCGCGCAGCGCATCGTCGCGGAGACGAAGTCGCGTGCCATGGCCTCGCACCCGGAAGCCGAAGTCAACGAGATCCTCGCCTCTGAGCTGGAGGATTCGATGCTGGCAGAGGTCATCGGAGGGTCGCTGTTCTCCAGCCACATCGTCGCCATCATCGACGACGTGGGCTCCTGCCCTCCGGCAGTGGTGGATCAACTCGTCGCGGTGGCGAAGAACCCGCCGGAGGACCTGTGCCTGATCCTCCTGCACCCCGGTGGCGTGAAGGGCAAGGGCCTCATCGACAAACTGAAGAAGGCCAAAGTCCCCGTCGAGGCGGCGGCTGCGCTCAAGCCGTGGGAGGTGCCCGGATTCGTCATGGGCGAGGCCAAGCGCCAGCGCATCCGCATGCACCAGGATGCCGCCGACGAACTGGTGGCGGCCGTCGGTCACGACCTGCGAACGCTGGCCTCGGCCATCAACCAGCTCGTGTCTGATTCCGGCACCAACGAGATCGACGCCTCCATCGTGCGCCGCTACTTCGCGGGCCGTGCGGAGGTCACCGGGTTCGCCGTTGCGGATGCGGTGTTGGCGGGCAATGCCACCGTCGCCATGGAGCGGCTGAGGTGGGCGCTGGAAACGGGGGTGCCACCGGTGCTGATCACCAGCGCCGTGGCCAGTTCCTTCCGCGGCCTGGCCAAGTACCTGGACGCTCAGAACAGCAGGCTGCGTGGGGCGGAACTGGCCCGCGAGATCGGCGTGCCCCCGTTCAAGCTCAAGGACTATGCCCGTGCCTCGAACACCTGGCAGGTGGGCGGCGTGGCCGAGGCCATCCGGATCATCGCCCGCGGGGATGCGGAGGTGAAGGGTGCGGCCACCGATGCTGCCTTTGCGTTGGAACGCATGGTGCTCGGGGTGCTGCAGCAACGCCGCCACTGAAGCGGACACTGCGATTTGGCGCCATCGGCCACCCTCAGGTAAGGTTGAGCGTCGCGTGCAAACGCAAGACCGAGTACACACCCTTTGAATCGAAGAGGCCTGCCCCGTGGCGAACATCAAGTCCCAGATCAAGCGCAACAAGACCAACGAGATTGCCCGTCGTCGCAACAAGGCGGTCAAGTCTGAACTGCGCACCCACATCCGCAACGTCCGCACCGCTGTCGCAGAGGGCGAGTCCGACAAGGCCGCCGAGCTGCTGGTCGTCGCCAATCGCGCGCTCGACCGCGCCGTCAGCAAGGGCGTCATCCACAAGAACCAGGCCGCGAACCGCAAGTCGAAGATCTCGACGGCCGTCGCCGGCCTCTGAGCCAGCACCCCAGCTGCTGCTTGATTCGCAACAGCGCCTTGACCCTCGGTCGTCAAGGCGCTGTTTTGCGTCCCCGGAGACGCCAGGCGCGGCTGAGGGCCACACGGTTGCGGTGCGGGTAGCATTGTCCATCGGGCCACGCTCCGTGAGAGGATGGCCTGTCCCTGTCACCCACGAGGAATGTTGATGCCCGCACCCCGCCCTGGCAAGACTGATCCGGCGATCATCCGGAACTTCAGCATCATCGCGCACATCGACCACGGCAAGTCCACCCTGGCCGACCGCATGCTGCAGTTGACGAAGGTGGTCGACGACCGGTCGATGCGTGCTCAGTACCTCGACCGGATGGACATCGAGCGCGAACGCGGCATCACCATCAAGTCCCAAGCCGTGCGCATGCCGTGGACCAAGGACGGCGAGACCTACGTCCTCAACATGATCGACACGCCGGGCCACGTCGACTTCACCTATGAGGTCTCCCGCTCGCTGGCGGCCTGCGAGGGCGCCATCCTCCTCGTCGACGCCGCCCAGGGCATCGAGGCCCAGACGCTGGCGAACCTCTACCTCGCCATTGAAGCGGACCTGCACATCATCCCGGTCCTCAACAAGATCGACCTGCCCAACGCCAACCCCGAGAAGTACGCGGCGGAACTCGCCGGCATCATTGGCTGCGACGTCGACGACGTCCTCCAGGTCTCGGGCAAGACCGGCATGGGCGTGACCGAACTGCTCGACGCCGTCGTCGACCAGATCCCGGCGCCCGTCGGTGACGCCGATGCTCCCGCCCGGGCTCTCATCTTCGACTCGGTCTACGACACCTACCGCGGCGTCGTCACCTACGTGCGCGTGGTCGACGGCGCGCTCGGCCACCGCGAACGCATCCGCATGATGTCGACGCAGGGCACCCACGAACTCCTCGAGGTGGGCGTCATCTCGCCGGATCCCGTCAAGTCCGACGCCATCGGCGTCGGAGAGGTCGGCTACCTCATCACCGGGGTGAAGGACGTGCGCCAGTCCCGCGTCGGCGATACCGTCACCCTCGAGTCGCGGCAGGCCGCCCAGGACCTCGGCGGTTACCGCCACCCCAATCCGATGGTGTACGCGGGGCTCTACCCGATCGACGGGGACGAGTTCAACGAACTGCGCGAGGCCCTCGAGAAGCTCCAACTCAACGACGCGGCGCTCACCTACGAACCCGAGACCTCCGGCGCGCTGGGCTTCGGCTTCCGCATCGGCTTCCTCGGCCTGCTGCACATGGAGATCGTGCGCGAGCGGCTTGAGCGCGAGTTCAACCTGTCGCTGATCTCCACCGCCCCCAACGTCGTCTACCGCGTGGTGATGGAGGACGGCTCCGAGCACACGGTGACCAACCCGTCGGAGTACCCCGAGGGCAAGATCGCGGCGGTCCACGAACCGATCGTCCGCGGCACCATCCTGACGCCCGCCGAATACCTGGGCACGATCATCGAACTCTGCCAGAACCGCCGCGGCGTCCAGTTGGGCCTCGACTACCTCAGTGAGGACCGGGTGGAACTGCGCTACCAGCTTCCCCTCGCCGAGATCGTCTTTGACTTCTTCGACGCGCTGAAGTCGCGCACCAAGGGCTACGCCTCCCTCGACTACGAGCCCGACGGGGAGCAGGTCGCTGACCTGGTCAAGGTCGACATCCTGCTGCACGGCGACCCCGTCGACGCGTTCTCCGCGATCGTGCACAAGGACAAGGCCTACTCGTATGGCCTCGCCATGGCGTCGAAGCTCAAGGAACTCATCCCGCGCCAGCAGTTCGAGGTGCCCATCCAGGCCGCCATCGGTTCCCGCGTCATCGCCCGCGAAACCATCCGCGCCATCCGCAAGGACGTCCTCGCCAAGTGCTACGGCGGCGACATCTCCCGCAAGCGCAAGTTGCTGGAGAAGCAGAAGGAGGGCAAGAAGCGGATGAAGACCGTCGGGCGCGTCGATGTCCCGC
>DURG01000179.1 GCA_012837465.1 Propionibacterium sp.
AGCGGCCGCCGAGGGCTACTGCAGGAGAAGGTGGAGCCCCTCGGGCAGGAGAGGCGGGACCTCCCGGGCGATGATCCCGGCCAGTTCCGCCTCGCGCTCCGGCGTCATCCGCGAAGCGAGCGTGGTGATCGACAGCGCACCGACGGGGGTGGAGCCCCGCACCACCACCGTGCCGATGCAGGCGACATCAGGTTCGTTCTCGCCGTGCTCGACCGCGTAGCCCTTCCTGCGCGCGGCGTGCACCGCTTCGTGCAGCCGTTCGCCGCTGACCGGGCGCGACTCCGGAGAGGGCTCTCACGCGTGGGGTCGACGTGATCCCCGGGGCGGTCACCCCGACGGAGATCACCGCCGCCCTGGAGTTGGGCCTCACCACCCTGAAGTTCTTCCCGGCCAATGTCTACGGTGGCGCCTCTGCGCTCAAGGCCCTCGGCGCGCCATTCGGTGGCGTGTCCTTCATCCCCACGGGCGGCGTCTCGGCGAGCAACCTCCACGACTACCTCGCCCTGAGCAATGTCGCTGCGGTGGGTGGCTCGTGGATGGTGCCGGTGGCCGCGATCAACGCCGGGGATTTCGAAACCATCCGAGGCCTCTGCATCGAGGCCGTGACCGTAGTGAACGAAGGGAACTGACATGACGCTGCAACTTCGAGCCCCTGAGGACTGCCGTTACCAGGCCGTCGGCCTCGGCGAGGTCATGCTGCGCCTCGACCCGGGAGACTTCCGAGTCCGTACGGCGCGCTCCTTCACCGCTTGGGAGGGCGGTGGCGAGTACAACGTCGTGCGCGGGCTGTCGCGCGTGTTCGGGCTGCCCACGGCGCTGCTGTCTGCCTTCGTCGACGACGAGGTCGGCCGCCTCATCGAGGGCTTCATCCTCGCCGGTGGCGTCGACAACCGTTGGCTCCATTGGGCCGACAGCGACGGGGTGGGGCGCCGGGCCTACAACGGGCTGAACTTCACCGAGCGCGGCTTCGGCGTCCGGGGCGCCAAGGGCGTGTCGTACCGCGGCCAGACGGCCGTGGCACAGCTGCGCCCCGAGGACCTTGACCTGGACGAGCTGTTCGGTCGCCAGGGCGTGCGCTGGCTGCACACCGGTGGCATCTTCGCGGCGCTGTCCGAGCAGAGCGCAGACACCGCGCTGGCCGTGATGAAGAAGGCGAAGGAGCACGGCACGCGGATCTCCTACGACCTGAACTACCGGCCCAGCCTGTGGCATGCGATCGGCGGCCAAGCTCGAGCCCAGGAAGTTAATCGGGAGCTGGCGCACTACGTCGACGTCATGATCGGCAACGAGGAGGACTTCACCGCGGCGCTCGGCTTTGAGGTCGAGGGCGTCGATGAGAACCTCACGACGTTGCCCATCGAGAGCTTCCGCGCCATGATCGGCCGCGTCGCCGAGGCCTACCCGAACTTTGCCGCGATCGGCACCACGCTACGCACCGTGCACACCGCGTCGAACAACGACTGGGGAGCCGTCGCATGGTCGCCCGAGACCGGTTTGGTGCAGGCGACCCATCGCACAGGGTTGGAGATCCTCGACCGCGTCGGCGGCGGCGACTC
>DURG01000180.1 GCA_012837465.1 Propionibacterium sp.
CGCAGCCGATCTTGGGCCTGTAACCCAGCCTGCTTCCGCAGGGTCTGATGGGGGCCCTCCCCGCCCATGTGGATCCCGATCTCTTGTGCTCGGGTGGTGCTGGGTTGGGGATCGGGGTCCACAACGCCCGCCCTAATCCTGTCAGGCCCCTTCGACGTGTCGCGGTCCTCGCAAGCTCGGACGCGACACGCTCAGGGAGCAGGTCAGATGCGGGGCTGGCGATCGATCCATTCGGACAGCGACACCCGTGGCCCGGTGAAGAACGGCGTCTCCTCGCGGACGTGCAGGCGCGCTTCGACGCCACGCTGGTGGCGCATCGCATCCGTCAGGCGGTGGAGCTCGTCAGCTTCGAAGGCGAGGATCCACTCGTAGTCGTTCAGCGCGAAGGACGACAGCGTCGAGGCGATGACGTCGGGGTACTCCCGCCCGGCCATGCCGTGTTCCATCAGCATCTTGGAGCGGTGGTCGTCGTCGAGGTAGTACCAGTCGTAGCTGCGCACGAACGGGTAGACCGTCAGCCAGGGGCGCGGCGCGAAGCCGGCGAAGCAGCTGGGCACGTGGGCGCGGTTGAACTCGGCGGGACGGTGCAGGGCCATGACGGACCACACGGGGGAGAGGTAGTCGCCCAGCGCGCTGCGCCGCAGCGCGTGGTAGCCGGCCTGCAGCTTGTGCGGGTCGTCGGCGAGCATCCACACCATCAGGTCCGCGTCCGCGCGGAAGCCGCCCACGTCGTAGAAGCCGCGTACCGTCACGCCGGCGTCGGCGAGCTTCTGCTCGCAGGAGGTGAGGTCCACGTCCGCCGGCAGCGCGGCGGCCAGCTCGAAGACCGAGTACATCGCGTACAGCGGCTGCTGGTTGATGGCCTCCAGGTCGACGTCGGTGGCGTCGCGCTCGTCGCGGCCAGGGTGCTTGCTCATCGGTGAGGCCTTTCTGGGGAGTTGGCGGGGCGGGGCAGACAGCATCGCCCGGAGGCGAACTGGCAGATCGTGGTGTCCTCGGCCTCACCGCGGGCGATGGCGGCGCGGTGGAGGAGCTTGTCCACGAGCAGCGAGACGAAGCCCTCGTCGGTGCCGACGGTGGCGGCGCGCTCGTAGGGCAGGCCGAGGGCGGCGGCGGTCTGCTTGGCCTCGGTGTCGAGGTCGTAGGCGACCTCCATGTGGTCCTTGATGAAGCCGAACGGCACGGCGACGACGCCGTCGACGCCCTCGCCGACGACCTCCTCGAGGCGGTCGTTGATGTCAGGCTCCAGCCACGGCACCTGCGGCGGGCCCGAGCGGGAGCAGTAGGTCAGCTCCCAGGTCAGCGGTTCGCCCAGCTCCGTGGAGGCCTCGCGGGCGACCCCCTCGGCGACGCGCAGGTGCTGCGCGTCGTAGCGGTGCTCGGGCTCGCCGGTGGCCGAGGCCACGTTCATGCTGAGCGGGATCGAGTGCGTGACGAAGAGGATGCGGAGCTTGCTGGCGCCGATGCGGCCGCGAAGCGCGCGCACGGCGTCGACGACGGCGCGGGCGTTGGCGGAGACGAACTCGGGGGTCTCGGCGAACGGGTCGATCTTGTCCACGTGGATGGGCTTGCCCTGCGTGGCGCCCGCGATGTCCTCGCAGTACTGACGGCAGCTCGAGTAGGAGCGGTAGGCGGACGTGGCCAGTGCCAGCACCCGGGTGTGGCCGGCGTCGACCAGTTCGTCGACCGTGTCACCGATGAAGGGGTGCCAGTTTCGGTTGCCGATCACCACGGGCACCTCGACGCCGCGGCGCTCGAGCTCATCGCGGACGGCATCCATGAGGGCGGCGTTGAGCTCGTTGATCGGTGACTTCCCGCCGAACAGCAGGTAGTGCTCCGAGACCTCCAGGAGCCGCTCGTCGGGGATGTTCTTCCCGGCGGTGGCGTTGCGCATGAAGGGCAGCACGTCGTCGGGTTCGTTCGGGCCTCCGTAGGAGGCGAACAGCACCGCGCTGTAGGGCTCGAGGGTCACATGGCCTCCTTGGCCGGGGTCGAGTCGAGGTCCGTCAGCGCCAGGTTGGTCACCGGGCAGGAGTCGTCCTCGAGGGTGTTGGCGTCGATGCCGGGGGTTTCGCCTATGCCGTAGAGCTCCGCCATGGCGTTGAGGTACTCGTCGGTGCGGCCGTTCTCGGCGGCGAGCTTGGCCCGCGTCGAGGGGATGTGCAGCAGGCGGGTGGCAAGCCTGCGCAGCGCCAGCGCGGTGTCCTCGTGGGTGAGGGTGCGTTGCGGCAACCGGGCGACTTCATCGTCGACCAGCCCCATGACGGCTTCGCGCAGCCCCACGACGGCGGGATCGACGACGCGGGCGCGCAGCTTGGTGAGGGTTTCCGCGATGCCCTCGTTGACCATGGCCTGCGCGCGACGGGTGTCCTCCGCGATGCCGGAGCCGAGGGCCTCCTGGATGGTGGCCAGGTCCACGACGCGCACGCCGGGCAGCAGCGCCACTTCCGGGTGGACGTCCCGCTTGAGTGACAGGTCAAGGAACAGCGCGGGGCCGTGCACGTCCGCCGGCGTGATGGCGTGGACGCCCCGCCCGCGGCAGGTGACCACGAGGTCCGCGGAAGCCAGCGCGTCTGACAGCGACTCGATGTGGCCCACTGCGTGGCTCTCGGCGAACTGGGCGCCACGGCCGCTGGCCGAGTGCACGGTGAGGTGCTCGACGCCGCGCTTGCGCAGCGCGGCCACCACCGCGCCGGCATAGGAGCCGGTGCCCACGATGAGGACGCGGGCGGCGCGCCAATCGGGCAGGTCGATGAGGTCGAGGCCGGCGCTGACGACCGAGCGGCCGGCGCCCTCGAGGGAGGTTTCGCGCGCGATCCGGCGGGAGGTCTTCAGGGCCTCGTCGACGGCGATGTTGAGGGGCAGCGACGTGTGGCCCAGCTCCTGGGCCTCCGTGAGCGCGCGGCGGAACTGTCCGGCGATCTCGCGCTCGCCGACCACCATGGAGTCGAGCCCGGCGGCGACGCGGAAGACGTGGCCGAGCGCGGCCTCGCCCAGGTAGAGGTCCCAGGCGGGCGGGGTGTCGAAGTGCTCGTTGAGGGCGGCGCGCAGGTGGCCGGGCGTGGCTTCGCCGTTGGTGTCGAGGAGCAC
>DURG01000181.1 GCA_012837465.1 Propionibacterium sp.
CGAGGGCTACGAGCCCTGGGCCGGCGACTTCCGCACGCGCCCCACCGGCTCGCTGGTCGCCGACCGCACCGGCACCGTCACCTCCTATGCGCTGTTCAACCTGCAGGAGCGCGGCACCATGTTCGTCTCCCCCGGCGCCGACGTGTACGAGGGCATGATCGTGGGCGAGAACCCCCGGCCCGAGGACATGGACGTCAACCCCACCAAGGAGAAGAAGCTCACCAACGTGCGCTCCTCCACCGCCGACGAGTTGGAGCGGCTCATCCCCGCACGCCAGATGTCGATGGAGCAGCAACTCGAGTTCTGCGCGGCCGACGAGTGCCTCGAGGTCACGCCTGCCGTCGTGCGGATCCGCAAGGTGATCCTCAACGCCAACGACCGCCAGAAGGAACGCAACCGGTTGAAGCGCAACTGACCGAGGCGGCCCCCAACCAAGCAGAGGCAACCTGTGAGCAACTCCGCCGACAGGTTGCCTTTTGCTCTTCCCCACACCTTCGTATCGATATATCTTTGACATATCGAGATAGAACTTCTATAGTGGTGTTCGCCGGGTTCACACGGAACCCGCGGAAAACGAAGGAAGTGCCATGGAAGCCACCTTTAACCAGTCTTGGGGCCGCGACCGCGGCCACCGCGGCGCCGGCCGCGGGATCCGCCGTCGACGAGGTCGTTGAGAAGAAGGGGAAGGGGCAGGCTCTGGCGGCCCCAAGACTGGTTAAAGGTGGCTTCCATGGCACTTCCTTCGTTTTCCGCGGGTTCCGTGTGAACCCGACAGGGACAACTATAGGAGGTCTATCGCGATATGTCAAAGATATATCGGATACTGTCCCTGAGTGCGCTGCCTGCGAGGTACGAGCAGCGCAGCACGTCGAAGGGCCCCGCAGCTTCTCCGGCACCCGAACGGTGGTCAGAGCCAAGGACACCGCGGGTCAGGAGCGCTTGAGGCGGTTGCGCTCCTTCTGGCGTTCGTTGCCGTCGAGGATCACCTTGCGGATCCGCACGACGGCGGGGGTGACCTCGAGGCATTCGTCGCCGGCGCAGAACTCGAGCTGCTGCTCCATCGACATCTGCTTGGCCGGGATGAGGCGCTCCAGCTCATCCGCCGTGGAGGAGCGCACGTTGCTGTGCTTCTTCTCCTTGGCCGGGTTCACGTCCATGTCGTCCGGGCGTGAGTTCTCGCCCACGATCATGCCCTCGTACACCTCGGCGCCGGGCGAGACGAACATGGTGCCGCGCTCCTGCAGGTTGAACAGCGCGTACGACGTGACCACGCCCTTGCGATCCGCCACGAGGGAGCCGGTGGGGCGGGTGCGGAAGTCGCCGGCCCAGGGCTCATAGCCCTCGGCGACGTGGTTCATGATGCCGGTGCCGCGGGTCTCGGTGAGGAACTCGGTGCGGAAGCCGATCAGGCCGCGGGCGGGCACGATGAACTCGAGGCGCACCCAGCCGGTGCCGTGATTGACCAACTGCTCCATGCGGCCGCGGCGCAGCCCCATGAGCTGGGTGACGGTCCCGACGAATTCCTCGGGGATGTCGGCGACGAGGCGCTCGATCGGCTCGTGCACCTTGCCGTCGATGACCTGCGTGACCACCTGCGGCTTGCCGACGGTGAGCTCGAAGCCCTCGCGGCGCATCATCTCGACGAGGATGGCGAGCTGCAGTTCGCCTCGGCCCTGCACCTCCCACGTGTCGGGGCGCTCGGTGGGCAGCACGCGGATGGACACGTTGCCGACCAGTTCCTGGTCGAGGCGAGCCTTCACGAGGCGGGCGGTGAGGAGCTTGCCTGACTTGCCCGCGAGCGGGGAGGTGTTGATGCCGATGGTCATCGAGATCGACGGCTGGTCGACGTGGATGAGCGGCAGCGGCTTCGGGTTCTCCGGATCCGACAGGGTCTCGCCGATCATGATGTCGGGGATGCCGGCGATGGCGACGATGTCGCCCGGCCCGGCAGACTCCGCGGGCACGCGGTCGAGGGCCTCGGTGCGGAGCAGTTCGGTGAGCTTGACGTTCTGGACGCTGCCGTCGGTCTTGCACCAGGCCACCTGCTGGCCGCGCTTGAGTTCGCCGTTCTTGATGCGCATGAGCGCCAGGCGGCCGAGGTAGGGGGAGGCGTCGAGGTTGGTGACGTGCGCCTGGAGCGTGGCGCCCTCTTCGTACTCGGGGGCGGGGATGGTCTCGAAGAGCGTGTCGAACAGGGGATCCAGGTTCGGGCTGTCCGGCATCGTGCCGTCGGCGGGCTGATTGAGCGACGCTCGGCCGGCCTTCGCGGAGGCGTAGACGATGGGGAAGTCGAGCAGGTCTGCGGCGTCGTCCTCGATGAGGTCCATGAACAGGCCGTAGGTGTCGTCGATGACGGCGGCGATTCGCGCGTCGGAGCGGTCCACCTTGTTGACCACCACGATGATCGGCAGCTTCTTGGCCAGCGCCTTGCGCAGCACGAAGCGGGTCTGGGGGAGTGGGCCCTCGGAGGAGTCGACCAGCATGATCACGCCGTCGACCATCTCGAGCGCGCGCTCGACCTCGCCACCGAAGTCTGCGTGGCCAGGGGTGTCGATGATGTTGATGATGGTGTCCTCGCCGGTGGGGCGGCGGTGGTGGACGGCGGTGTTCTTCGCGAGGATGGTGATGCCCTTCTCGCGCTCGAGGTCCATCGAGTCCATGACCCGGTTGTTGATGTCCGCGCCTTCTCGGAAGGCTCCCGACTGCCACAGCATGGCGTCGACGAGGGTGGTCTTGCCATGGTCGACGTGGGCGATGATCGCCACGTTTCGCAGGTCGGAGCGCTTGGGCATGGGTGTTCTCCCTGGGGGATAGACGGCGGAGGGCCGTCGAAAAGTGTAAGGCCGCGGTGCGCTGACAAGAAACAGAGGACCTCAGCGGCGGTAGCCGGCGGCGCGCCGAGATGAGCGCGAACGCCATGGAGCTCGACTCGGACCTGCAGGGCCAGCCGCTGTGTAGGCTGTCGATATGAGCGAGACGCATCCCAATCTCATGGCCTCCGACGTCGTGGTCCACCTCCCGGAGGATCCCGCTCTCGACGCGATCATCGAGCGGGGCAACGCCGGTTTCCTCGACGTCGTGGCCGCGCACCCCGAGAGCTCCCTGTGCTGGGCGCTGCTCGCCGAGACCTGCCTGGCCGACGGCGGCCGTGGCAACGACGTCGCCGCCTATGCCTACGCCCGCACCGGCTATCACCGCGGGCTGGACCTGTTGCGCCGCAGCGGCTGGCGCGGCTCGGGCCACATCCCGTGGGAGCACGAGCCCAACCAGGGCTTCCTGCGCGCGCTGTGGGCGTTGAGCGTCGCCGCCGGGCGGATCGGGGAGGACGAGGAGCGCGATCGCTGCGCCCAGTTCCTACGCGATTCCTCCGAGGAGGCGTACCAGACGCTGGCTGATTGAGGTAGGAGGTCAGCTGCGGCGGCCCTTCGTCGTCGCTGGCTCGTTCCTCGCCGGCGACGCTCAGGGACCAGTCGTCGCTGGCTCGTTCCTCGCCGGCGACGCTCAGGGACCAGTCGTCGCTGGCTCGTTCCTCGGAGGCAGCCGGCTCAACCAGCGTCTGTGAAGCCGCCCTTGACGAAGGCGACCAACGC
>DURG01000182.1 GCA_012837465.1 Propionibacterium sp.
CGACAAGGGCCGCATCGACACGGTGCGCGACGAGCACAGCCCGGAGGCCCAGGGCCGCGATCCCCGGGAGGACCGCCACGGGGGCGAGGTCTATGTCTACCGCCGCGCAGGCCAGCCCTGCCTGGTGTGCGGGTCCGAAGTGCGCACCGGCATGCTCGAGGGCCGCAACATGTACTGGTGCGGCCGATGCCAGCGGCGCAAGCGGGCGGCCGCATAGGGTGGAAGGCATGGAGTGGAGCAAGTACCCAGCTGTCCTGTTCGACCTCGATGGAGTCATCACCCCCACCGCTGACGTGCACATGCGCGCGTGGGCGGACATGTTCAACAGTTTCCTGCACACGCGTAGCGGCCAGCACCCCTACACCGATGACGACTACTTCGAGTACGTCGACGGCAAACCCCGCTACAACGGGGTGCGCGACTTCCTCCGCGCCCGCGGCATCACCCTCCCCGAGGGCACGGCGATGGACGATCCGAGCGAGCTGACCGTCTGCGGCCTCGGCAACCGCAAGAACCAGGCCTTCAACACGATCATCGAACGCGACGGCGTGGCGCCCTACCCGGGTTCCGTCGCCCTCCTCGAGGAGTTGGCCGCCTCGGGCCACAAGCTCGCGGTGGTCTCGTCATCGAAGAACGCGCCTGCCGTGCTGCGCGCCGTGAAGCTGGACCACCTCTTCCCAGTCGTGATCGACGGCAACGTGGCCGCCGAGGCCCACATCCCGGGCAAGCCGGCCCCCGACACCTTCATCCACGCCGCCGCCATGCTCGGCGTCCCCACCGACCAGTGCGTGGTCATCGAGGACGCGATCTCCGGTGTGGAGGCCGGCGCGGCGGGCGACTTCGCGCTCGTCGTCGGCGTCGACCGGGGCGTCGGGAGGGAGGCGCTGGAGGAAGCGGGCGCCGACGTCGTCGTCGCCGACCTGCAGGAACTGGTGTCATGAAGAGCAGGGAGATCAATTCCGACCCCCTGAACCGCTCCCGCTTCCCGGTGGACCCGTGGCGCTTCGTGGAGGTGGAGCCGCGCGCCAAGGACGTCGGCACCACCGAGACGCTCTTCGCCATCGGCAACGGCTACCTCGGCATGCGCGGCAACCCCGAGGAGGGCCGCACCAGCTACGCGCACGGCACCTTCATCAACGGCTTCCACGAGACCTGGCCGATCCAGCACGCGGAGGAGGCCTTCGGCTTTGCCCACACCGGGCAGACGATCGTCAACGTGCCCGACGCCAAGGTGCTCAAGGTCTACGTCGACGACGAGCCGCTCAGCCTCGCCGTCGCCGACCTCGAGGACTACGAGCGCGCCCTCGACCTGCGCTCCGGGCGCCTCGTGCGCCGCGTCGTGTGGCGCACCCCGGCCGGGAAGGTCGTCGAGATCAAGAGTTCCCGGATGGTCTCGTTCACCGACCGCCACCTGGCGTTGATGGAGATCGAGATCACGCTGCTGGAGGGCGGGCTCGCGCCCGTCGTCGTCAGCTCGCAGATCGTCAACCGCCAGGACGGCTACACCGACTACCGGCCGCCGGAGGAGCCGGAGGGCTTCGACCCGCGCCGCACGAACAAGTTCAACGAGCGCGTCCTGAACCCGGAGCTCAACTGGAGCCAGGGCGACCGGATGATGCTGGGCTACCAGACGGCCCGCTCCGGCATGACCCTCGCGGTGGGGGCCGACCACTACCTCGAGACCAAGAACCAGCACGAGGCGATCATCTCCACCATCGACGACGTGGGCAAGCAGGTCTACCGCGTCGAGGCCAAGCAGGGCGAACCCATCCTCGTGCGCAAGGCCGTGGCCTACCACACCTCCCGCGGGGTCCCCGTGGAGGAACTCACCGACCGGTGCCGCCGGACGCTTGATCGCGTGCGTGACAAGGGCATCGACCACTACCACGACAGGCAACGCGCCTGGCTCGACGAGTTCTGGCGCGACTCCGACGTCGTGATCGAGGGGCAGCCCGCCGTCCAGCAGGCCATCCGCTGGTGCCTGTTCCAACTCGCCCAGGCCACCGCCCGCGCGGACCAGTTGGGCATCCCCGCCAAGGGCGTGACCGGCTCCGGCTACGAGGGCCACTACTTCTGGGACACCGAGATCTACCTGCTCCCGTTCCTGACCTACACCTCGCCCCACGCGGCCCGCAACGCGCTGCGCTCCCGCGTGATCCTGCTGCCGCAGGCCCGCGACCGCGCGGCCGTCATGTCGCAGCGGGGCGCGCTCTTCCCGTGGCGCACGATCAACGGAGAGGAGGCCTCGGCCTACTACGCCGCTGGCACCGCGCAGTACCACATCGATGCGGACATCGCGTTCGCCTTCGAGAAGTACCGCGACCTCACCGGTGACCAGGGCTTCATGTACCGCGACGGCGCCGCCGTGCTGGTGGAGACCGCCCGGATGTGGGCGGACCTCGGCTTCTGGCGCACCGACGCCCATGGCGTCAAGAGCTTCCACATCCACGGCGTGACCGGCCCCGACGAGTACACCGCGGTGGTCAACAACAACCTGTTCACCAACGTGATGGCGCGCGCCAACCTCACCTACGCGGCCTCCCTCATGCGCGAGATGCAGCAGGTCGACGAGGCCGCCTACCGGCGCGTCGCGGAGGAACTCGACCTCGACGGCGGGGAGGTCACCGAGTGGGAGAGGTGCGCCAAGGGCATGGTGATCCCGTTCGACGAGACCTTCGGCATCAACCCGCAGGACGAGAAGTTCCTCTCCTCGGAGATGTGGGACCTCGAGAACACCCCCGACGACAAGCGGCCGCTCCTGCTCAACTACCACCCCCTGGTGATCTATCGCTTCCAGGTGCTCAAGCAGGCCGACGTGGTGCTGGCGATGTTCCTGCAGGGCGATCAGTTCACACCGGCGCAGAAGAAGGCCAACTTCGAGTACTACGACCCGATCACCACGGGCGATTCCACGCTATCCAGTGTCGTGCAGTCCATCCTGGCTGCCGAGGTCGGCTACCAGGACATGGCCATGACCTACTTCCTCTCCGGGCTGTTCGTCGACCTCGCAGACCTCCACTCCAACGCCCGTGATGGCGTGCACATCGCCTCCACCGGCGGCGTGTGGAACGCCCTCGTCCACGGCTTCGGCGGCCTCCGCGACCACGGTGGGCGCATCACGTTCGATCCGCGTCTACCGAAGTCGTGGCCGTCGCTGGAGTTCGTGCTCACCATCCGCGGCTCCCGCATGCGCGTGCGCCTCGAGCGCAGGTCGATCAACTTCGACGTGGAGGAGGGCGGCCCCGTCGAACTCTCCGTGCGGGGCGAGCCGTTGACGGTGTTCCCCGGCACCCCGGCCGCCGTGCCGCTGGCCGACCAGGGCCCGCTGCTGGCATCGTTGGGCAGCCACCCGGTGGTCGGCGGCCGCCGCGAGGACGGTTCCGTCGTTCAGGCGGTGCTGCCGGAATCCCACCCGCAGGACATCGTCGAGGAGGTGTCGTGAGCCTTGAACTCACCGGAGTCGCCCGGGAACACTTCGAGACGCACCGCACGCTCCGGGGTTTCGAGGTCACCGGAGACGGGAGGCTCCGCCGCCTGAGCGTCGAGTTCGACGGTGGCTGGCACCTGCTCGCCGAGGATCCCGACGAGGTCGGCGTCCGCCTGGAGCACCCGTCCGGCGCACTGGCCTCCGTGCTGCTGTCCTCCGGGCCCCGCCTGCGCCTCCAGGTCACCCTCACCTCCCACCGCTCGGAGGCCGTCACCGTGCCCGGGCCGGTGCTCCGCGTCGAGGGTGAACGCCAGCCCATCTGCTGGCTGGCGGAGGCCTCCGGCGAGATCGTCCTCCCTTCGGAACGTGGCCCTGGCCTGCTGACGCAGCGGCGCGGGCTCTGTTCCGCCGGCCCCGAACCCGACACCGCGTACCTGCTCGATGCCGAACCCATCATCCCGAGGGATGGCACCCTGTCCGCGGCCTGGACGTACGAGGCGCTCGAGGGCGACATCCTCGACGTGCCCGGGGAGCCGTCGTGGTTCCCGTTCGACCGGTACCCGGAGCTCGGCCACAGTGTCGACCTCAGCGTCCCCGACGGCCTGGTGGTCGCCCACGAGGACGTCCGCGTCACGGAGGAGGAGGGCGAGTTCGAGCTGTACCCGCCGTTGGGTCTTACGACCGTCGGGGTCTGGGGCCCCGGTGGCCGCACCCTGCTGGAGATCGGCGCCCGCCACGACGTGGAGCGGCTCCGCGAGAAACTCGCCGAGGAGCGCACCGTCGACGACGCCTGGGCCTACGTCGCGGTCCGCCACATGATGGAGAGCTGGACCCCCGACGACCTCGTGGACCGGGTCGACTTCGTGCTGGGCCAACTGCTCGAGACGCCGACGGCATGGGGCGCCGTCGCCGCCCACCTCGCCACCCAGTTGGGCCTGCCGCTCGAGGACGAGGCGCAGGAGGCCGCCACCCAGGTGCTGTCGCGGGGGCGCACCGACGACGTGATCGTGCTGGCGCTGCACGGGCTGGTGCCCATCGACCTGCTCGGCGGCGGATGGCCCATCGGCAACTTCACCGAACTGGGCGTCGAGGCGCTCTCGCGCATCGGTTACGGGCGGGTGTGCACCAGTGGCGCCCCGCTGCGCGGCCGCGACGTGGGCATCGCCAAGCTCTTCGCCGCCGGGTTGGGGGAGACCGAGCAGGGGCTACGGGCCTCCTCCTCCGCGATGGTCGCCGAGCACCGTCTGCTGTGCGCCCTGTCCCTGCAGCCATCCCCCGTGGACCTGGCCTGGCTCTCGATCGGATGACAAAAGTCACCCGGCACTGGTGACATTGCCCCCTCGCCGGGCGCCGCCGTTGGCGCCAAGCTGGAAGCATGACAGACACAGCCATCCAGCTCACCGGCCTCACCAAGACCTACGGCACCCTCACCGCGGTCGATCGCCTCGACCTCGACGTGCCCGCCGGCCAGATCCTCGCGCTGCTGGGCCCCAACGGGGCAGGCAAGTCCACCGCCACCGAGATGATCATCGGGCTCACCGCCCCGGATGCCGGGAGCGCTCGGGTGTTCGGCCTCGACCCGGTGGCGGCCGTGCGCGCCGGGCGGACGGGGGCGATGCTGCAGAACGGGGCGCTGCTGGCCGACACCACCGTCGGGCGGCTGCTGAGGATGATGCACGGCCTGCACCTGAACCCGCTGCCGCTGGCGGAGGTGATCGAGATGGCCGACGTCGGCAAGATCCTGAAGACGAGCACGTCGAAGCTCTCCGGCGGGCAGGCGCAGCGGGTGCGGTTCGCGTTGGCGATCCTGGCGGACCCGCAGCTCATCATGCTCGATGAGCCCACCGTCGGGCTGGATGTGGATGCGCGCCGCCGCTTCTGGCGGATCATGGGCTCGCTGACCGATTCGGGCCGCACCGTGGTGTTCGCCACCCATTACCTGGACGAGGCCGACGAGTTCGCCGACCGGATCGTCGTGCTGAACGAGGGCCGCGTGGTCGCGGACGGCACCGGCGCCCAGATCAAGGAGCGGGTCGGCGGGAGGCACGTCTCGTTCACCGGCCCGGACCAGGATTGGTCCACGGTCGACGGCGTCGTCGGCGTGGAGCGCGACGGTGAGCGGGTCACCCTCAACAGCTCGGACGCCGACGCCACGCTCCGCGCCCTGTTCACCGGCCCCGGTGCCGATGCCATCTCCAACGTCGAGGTGGCCCCCGTGCGCCTCGAGGACGCCTTCCTGGCGTTGGTTGAGCCGGTCTCCCGCGAGGAACGAGCGGCGTGACCGTGTCGAAACCAGCCACCACTCTCAACGCAGGAGTCACCATGACCACCGCAACTCTCAGCCCCACCCACACCGTCACCCGGCCCAGGTCATCGGCAGCCAGGACGTGGCACTACTTCATCCATTCGCTCGCCGCCATGCTGCGCGACTGGGCCTTCATGGCGTTCATCATCGCGCTGCCCGTGACGATGTACCTGTTCTTCGCCGGCATCTACGGCGATCAGGAGGCCTCCGGAGGCGTCGCCGTTGCCGCGGTGATGATGGTCACCATGGCCACCTACGGCGGGCTCGGCGCCGCGATGAACGCCGGCGCCGTGATCCAGTCGGAACGCTCGTCGGGCTGGTTCCGGCAGTTGATGATCAGCCCGCTCACTCCGTCGGGGTTCGTGACCGTGAAGGTCGCCACCGCGGTGTGCGCCGTCATCCCCGCGCTGCTCGCCGTGTTCATCGCGGGCATCATCCGCGGGGTACGGCTGCCGCTGGAGACCTGGCTGGCCACCTTCGGGGTATTGATGGTCGCACTGCTGCCGATGGTGTTCCTCGGGTTGGTGATCGGGCTGTGGTTCAAGCAGCAGACCGCCACCGCCGTGACCACCCTGACCATGCTGGCGCTCGCGATGATCGGTGGCCTGTGGTTCCCCGTCGACATGATGCCGGGCTGGATGCAGCCCATCAGCAAGTCGCTGCCGTCGTACTGGGCGGGCAGGATCGGAATGTGGCCCGTCATCGGTGGCGAGTTCCCGTGGCGCGGCGTGCTGATCATCGGTATCTGGACGCTTGGCCTGCTGGTGCTCGGTGGCCTCGGCTACCGTCGGGCTGTGCGCACCTCGCGCCGCTGACCGAAGGCCCGCATGGACACCGTCACCGACGAGAGCCTGGCCCCCGCCTACGACCCGGGGGCCGAAGGCCTGCCCTGGTATCGGCGGGCGCTGCGGCAGGGAGCCGGTTACTCCGCGCCCAGTGCGTTGTTCGTGCTGGTTCCCATCCTGTTCAGCTGGGATGCGCCACCGGCCACGCTGGCCGCCGTCATCTTCACCTCAGTGCTGACCGGGTTCTTCTTCCTGGGCACATCCCTGGTGATGCACTGGCCCGAATGGAAGCGGTGGCTGTGGCTGCTGGGGTTGATGGGAGCCATCTCGTTGATGGCGTTGGTGCCGGATTCCGGCCGCCCGCTGTACTTCGCGGCCTACGTGACCACCAGCGCCGCGGTGCTGTTCGTCTTCCGTCAGTCGTGGATCGTGATCACCGTGGTGTCCGTGTTCGCCGCAGGCCTCTCCGCCATCATGCGGGACATGTTCGGCGTGGTGATGGGTGCCATGGCCTTGGCGATCGCGCTGTCCATCGCCCTGGGCCTGGAGGCCGAGCGCACCCGCAGGAAGCTGAAGGTGGCCGAGGATCGGACCGCGGTGCTCGCTGTCGCCGCCGAACGCGAACGGATCAGCCGCGACCTTCACGACATCCTCGGCCATTCCCTCACCACCATCGCGGTCAAGGCTGACCTGGCCGAGCGGCTCTTGGGGCGCGACGATGACGCCGCCCGCGGCGAGGTCAGCGAGCTGGCGGCCATCGCCCGGCAGGCGCTGGCGGATGTGCGTGCCACCACGTCTGGCATGCGCGAGGTGCGCCTCGCCACCGAGATCGCCTCGGCCCGGGCCGTGCTCGAGGCCTCCGGGGTCGAGGCCATCGCCCCGACTGCGCTCCCGGTGCTCGACGACGCCACGTCCGAACTCCTCGGCTACGCGGTACGCGAGGCCGTGACCAACGTGGTGCGCCACGCGGATGCCACGCGCTGCACCATCACCTTCGACGACGGCGTGCTCACCGTCGCCGACGACGGCCGCGGCATCCCGAAGGACCAGCAGGGCGGCTCCGGCTTGAGCGGGTTGCGCCGCCGGGTCGAGGACGCCGGCGCCACCCTCACCGTCGCCTCCGGCGGCGGCACCAGGATCGAGGTGTCCACGTGACGACCCTGCTCATCGCCGACGACCAGACGCTGATCCGCACCGCGCTGGCCACCATGCTGGGCCTGGAGGCCGACCTCGACGTCGTCGGCCAGGCCGGGACCTGTGGTGAAGCAGTGCGCGTGGCGGGGGAGACCCAGCCGGACGTGCTCCTGCTCGACGTGCAGATGCCCGACGACGGGCTGGGCGTCGAGGACGGCATCGAGGCCATCCCCGCGATCCTGGCCGCCTCGCCCGACACCCGGGTCGTGGTGGTGACCACCTTCGGTCGTCCCGGCTACCTGCGCCGCGCGATGGAGCGCGGGGCCGTGGGCTTCCTCGTGAAAGACACCCCCGTCGACCGGCTCGTCGAATCCATCCGCCGCGTCGCGCAGGGCCTGCGGGCCGTCGACCCGGAACTCGCGGCCGCGTCGCTGAGCATCGGAGCCTCACCGCTCACGGAGAAGGAGGGCCTCGTGCTCGCTGCCTCGGCGGGGGGCGCGAACACCGCCCAGGTCGCCCAGTCGGTGCACCTGTCGGAGGGCACCGTGCGCAACTACCTGAGCTCCGCCATCGGGAAGCTGGGCGCCCGCAACCGGGCTGAGGCGTTGCGCAGCGCTACCGACAACGGGTGGCTCTGAGGCGCACAAGCGTCGTTGACAACGGGGTTGACCCCAGTTGGGGCTAGCGTAGGGAACAAGCTTCGCAACAACAGACCATCCGACCGCACCATGGTGATCGTGGCAGTGGGAGCACTGGCACTGGGCCTCACGGCCTGCGCAGACCAAGACCCGACGGCGGCTCCGACCGGCCAACCGACCACCTTCGGTGTCTACGACGGCGAGACGATGCAGGAGACCTTCTTCGTGCCGGTGGCCACCACTGAGCCGGGCGACTTCAAGGAGCCCACCTATGAGCCCACCGAACTGGCCGTGGGGGAGTGCCAGGAGGGCTGGGTCCAGATCACCACCGGCAATCCGGACCTCATCCCCGCCTACCTGCGCTACGAGCGGGCCGACACCGGCGAGCGCGTGACGTTCGTCCCCGACGTGTCCGAAGGCACCCCGCCCCCCATCAAGGGCGAGTGAACCGAGGCTTCGGCACCGGGATTCGCGGTGGCCACGTAGGGTCGTGACATGAAGATCTGCATCATCGGCGGCCACGGAAAGGTCGCGTTGCTCCTGCACCCCCTCCTGGTCGAGGGCGGTCACGAAGTCTCGGCGCTGATCCGCAATCAGGACCACGCGGAGGAGGTCGACGAGACGGGTGCCCAGTCCGTCGTGGCCGACGTCGAGACCATGGACACCGAAGCGTTGGCCGCACAGTTCGCTGGCTTCGATGCGGTCATCTGGTCCGCCGGCGCCGGCGGCGGCAACCCGGATCGCACCTACGCCGTCGACCGTGACGCGGCCATCCGCGCCATCGACGCCGCCAAGCAGGCCGAGGTGCCCCGCTTCGTGATGGTCTCCTACGTGGGCTCCGGCCGCGATGAGGTGCCCGAGGACAACCCGTTCCACCACTACGCCACGGCGAAGGCCGCCGCCGACGAGCACCTGCGCGCCTCCGGCCTCAACTGGACGGTCGTCGCACCCGGCCAGCTCACCGAGGACGTGCCCAGCGGCAAGATCGAGTACGGCGACCACGTCACCGAGGGCCGCACCTCCCGCGGCAACGTCGCCCAGGTGGTGGCCGCGGCGGTGGGCCGTGCGGACCTCAACGGCATCAGCATCTGGTTCCGCGACGGTGTGCACCCCATCTGGCTCGCGCTGGACTCCCTGGTGCGCCGCGAGAGCGGACAGACGTTCAACGTGTTGAGTGAGGGTGTCGGCCCCGACGGCCCGTTCATCCAAGGCGTCGACGCCGACCCGCCGAGGGACTGATGCCGACGAGCCCCCACCGGGGCTCGGAAAGTCACGTAGGTTGGAGCCATACACGGTTTCGGACAGGGCCCGTGTCCTCCGTCTCGGGCTCTCAGGAACCAGTCTGAGAGGTATGCATCGTGAACAGCTTCCAGGCCAAGGACACCCTCGGTGTCGGCGGCTCCGAGTACGAGATCTTCCGCCTCGACAAGGTCGAGACGGCCTCCCGCCTGCCCTACAGCCTCAAGGTTCTCCTCGAGAACCTGCTGCGCAACGAGGACGGTCGCCTGGTCACCAAGGAGCAGATCGATGCGCTCCGGCAGTGGACCCCCCAGGACAGCGGCGGGGAGATCCAGTTCTCGCCGGCCCGCGTGCTCATGCAGGACTTCACCGGCGTGCCCTGCGTCGTCGACCTCGTCGCGATGCGCGACGCCATGACGGACCTCGGTGGGGAACCCAAGAAGATCAACCCGCTGATCCCCGGTGAACTCGTCATCGACCACTCGCTGATCGCGGATGCCTTCGGCACCGCCAAGGCTCTCCAGATCAACGCGCAGCTCGAGTTCGAACGAAACCAGGAACGCTACGAGCTGCTGCGCTGGGCGCAGGAGTCGTTCGCGGACTTCGTCGTGGTGCCACCGGACACGGGCATCTGCCACCAGGTCAACCTCGAGTACCTCTCCCGCGTCGTGTTCACCCGGGAGCGCGACGGCGTGACCCAGGCCTATCCCGACACCCTGGTCGGCACCGATTCGCACACGCCGATGGTCAACGGCCTGGGCGTCCTCGGCTGGGGCGTCGGCGGCATCGAGGCCGAGGCGGCCATGCTCGGCCTGCCTGCCAGCCTGCTGATCCCCGAGGTCGTCGGCCTGAAGCTGACCGGTGACCTGCCGGCCGGCACCACCGCCACCGACCTCGTGCTCACCGTCGCCCAGCTCCTGCGCGAGACCCGCGTGGTGGGCAAGTTCGTCGAGTTCTTCGGCCCCGGCGTCGCCAAGGTGCCGCTGGCCAACCGCGCCACGCTGGGCAACATGAGCCCAGAGTACGGCGCCACCGTCGCGATCTTCCCGATCGACGACGAGACCCTCAACTATCTGCGGCTCACCGGCCGCAGCGACGAACAGATCGCGCTCGTCGAGGAGTACGCCAAGGTCCAAGGCCTGTGGCACAACCCCGACGAGACGGCGGACTACACGCAGGTCGTGGAACTCGACCTGTCCACGGTCGAGCCCTCGATCGCCGGCCCGCGCCGCCCGCAGGACCGCATCCCCCTGGGGGATGCCCCCAACACGGTGCTCGGCCTCCTGACGGGCGAGCGCAGCATCTTCGATCCCAAGGCCGGCGGCGTCGACGACGCCTCCGAGGACTCCTTCCCAGCGAGCGACCCCGTGGCGCTCACCGCGGGCTCTCCCCGCAAGGACGCCCCGCCGCGCCGGATGTCGGAGGAAGAGCTCACGGCCAACGCGAAGCTCGGCTGGCCGAGCGACCCGGTGGACGTGGTCATCAACGACGCCAAGGCGATCGTCGACCACGGCGACGTGGTGATCGCCGCGATCACGTCGTGCACCAACACGTCCAACCCGTCGGTCATGCTCGGCGCCGCCCTGCTCGCGAAGAAGGCCGTCGAGCGCGGCATGAAGGTAAGGCCGTGGGTCAAGACCACCCTCGCGCCGGGCTCGCGGGTCGTCACCGACTACTACGACCGCGCCGGCCTCACGCAGTACATGGACGCCCTGGGCTTCCACAATGTCGGCTACGGCTGCACCACCTGCATCGGCAACTCCGGCCCGCTGATCCCGGAGGTGAGCAAGGCGGTCACCGACAACAACCTCAACGTCGCGTCGGTGCTCTCGGGCAACCGCAACTTCGAAGGCCGGATCCACCCCGAGGTGAAGATGAACTTCCTCGCCTCACCTCCGCTCGTCGTCGCTTACGCGCTCGCCGGCAGCCTCCACACCGACCTGCTCACCGAGCCGCTCGGCCAGGACGGCGACGGCAACGACGTCTACCTCCGCGACATCTGGCCCACCGAGGACGAGGTGCGCGAGGTCGTCGAGGCCAACGTGCGCGCCGAGATGTTCACCGACGGCTACAGCAACGTGTTCGAGGGCGACGAGAACTGGCAGTCCATGGTGATCCCGGAGGGCGACGCCTACGCGTGGTCCACGGAATCGACCTACATCCGCAAGCCGCCCTACTTCGACGGCATGCAGGCGGAGCCCACGCCCGTCGGTGACATCGAGGGCGCACGCGTGCTCGCCCTCCTCGGTGACTCGGTCACCACCGACCACATCTCGCCGGCGGGCAACATCGCCGCGACATCGCCTGCCGGCAAGTACCTGCAGGAGCAGGGCGTGGCGGTCAAGGACTTCAACTCCTACGGCTCGCGCCGTGGCAACCACGAGGTCATGATCCGCGGCACGTTCGCCAACGTGCGCCTGAAGAACCTCCTGGTCCCCGGCACCGAGGGCGGCGTCACCCGCCACCTGCCCGACGGCGAGGAGATGTCGATCTTCGACGCCGCAATGAAGTACCAGGAGGAGGGCACCGCGCTGGTCGTCATCGCAGGCGCCGAGTACGGTTCAGGCTCCTCGCGCGACTGGGCCGCCAAGGGCACCACGCTGCTGGGCGTCAAGGCCGTCATCGCCGAGTCCTACGAGCGCATCCACCGATCGAACCTCGTCGGAATGGGCGTCCTGCCGCTGCAGTTCCCCGAGGGCCAGTCCGCCAAGTCCCTGGGCATCACCGGTGAGGAGGTGTACTCGATCACCGGCCTCGCCGGCCGAGAGGACATCCCGGAGACGGTGACCGTCAAGGCGGGCGACGTCGAGTTCGAGGCGATCGTGCGCGTGGACACCCCTGCCGAGGAGGCCTACTTCCTGCACGGCGGCATCCTGCCGTACGTCCTGCGCCAGTTGCTGTGAGCACCTGACGGCAGAACCCCCGTCGGCGAGGCAGCCTGCCTTGCCAGCGGGGGTTCATGCGTCGGGGCGACAGGACTCGAACCTGCGGTCTCCTGCTCCCAAAGCAGGCGCGCTAGCCACTACGCTACGCCCCGGTGCCCGTTGAGGGCCAAGGGGGAGTCTAGTCCACGGATTCGCGTGCATCCCAATCCAGCTTCGTGGCGGGACGCCCGTCGAGCAGGTGCAGTTCCAGCTTCTGGGCCAATCCCCGAACAAGTTCGCGGCCACGCACGCTGGTGCCATGGTCATCCAGCCGGGGAGACCAGGCACCGATGCCGAGCCGCCCGGGCGCGACGGCGAGGATTCCTCCCGCCACGCCGCTCTTGGCGGGGATGCCCACGCCCGAGACCCAGTCGCCTGCGTCGTCATACATCCCGCAGGTGAGCATCACGCTGAGCACCTGTCGCACCACCTCCTGGGAGAAGACGCGTTCGCCGGTGGTGGGCTGCACGCCACCGGCTGCGAGGGTGCCGGCCATGGTGGCCAGGTCCTCCACCGTGACCAGCACGGAGCACTGCCGGGTGTAGCCATCCACCACCTCGTGGGGATCGACCTGCAGGATGTCCTTGGCGCGCAGGAGGTGGGCGATCGCCAGGTTGCGGTGCGTCGAGGCCATCTCCTCGCGGTAGACGTCCTCGTCCATCGCCAGTTGCCGCCCCGCCATCCGGGACATGGTCTCGAGGGTGACGGCGAATCGCTCGTCCGCGTCTGCGCCCGGCACCAGGCTGTGGACCACGAGCGCGCCGGTGTTGACCATGGGGTTGTCCGGCTTCCCGCTCACGTCGTCCACTGCGATCACGTGGTAGGCCTCGCCCGAGGGTTCGACGTCGACGTGTCGGTGCACCTCCTCGTGGCCGTGTTCCTGGAGGGCCATCGCATAGGTCATGGCCTTGGAGATCGACTGGATGGTGAACGCCTCGTCGCCATCGCCGGCGGTCACCAGGTCCCCGGCGCTGCTGTACAGCGAGACGGCGCAGCGTTCCGGGTTTCCGCTGGACATCGACGGCGGCTCGGGCATCGGTTCGCCCCGCGTGTCCTTGCGCAACTCGTCGACCCGCGCGTCGAGGAGGTCCTTCAGTTGAATGGCCATCGGCGTCCCTCAAATGTGAGGCCGCCCGCCGCG
>DURG01000183.1 GCA_012837465.1 Propionibacterium sp.
GACGCGACGCTCGCCGACACCGCCGCCTTCTGCGAGGCTTACGATGTCGCGCTCGAGGCCTCCGCCAACTGCGTGGTCGTCCACGGCCGACGCGGCGACGACAGCACGTATGCCGCGGTGATGGTGCTGGCCACCGACAAGGCCGACGTCAACAAGACGGTCCGCAAGGAGTTGGGCATGCGCAAGATGTCGTTCGCGGACCAGCCCACCGTCGAGGAACTCACGGGGATGTCGCAGGGCGGCATCACGCCGGTGGGATTGCCTGAGGGGTGGCCGATCCTCGTCGACGACGCGGTGGTCGTCGCCGGCCCGGTCGTCATCGGTGGTGGGGTGCGTGGCAGCAAGATCCTCCTCGACGGCGCCGCGCTGGCGGACCTCCCGGGCGCCCGGGTGCTGCCGCTGGCCATCCAGGCCTAGCTGGCGTCGCTGCCTTAGACGGTCGCCCGCCGCTTTTCACGGCCGCCTGCCACACTGGCTGCATGAGCACTCCTGATCCGGTCGCGCCCATCGCCGAGGACAGGCGGCAGCGAGTCGAGGGGCTGTTCCGGCTCCTGTCCGAGGGCGCCCCGGCTGAGGAACTGCCCGAGGCCGCTGCGCGCGTCGCCGGGGCGATCGACGGCGTCGCCTTGGCCCGGCACATTCGCGCGCTGGCGCAGGTGCCGCACCACGCCGTCGCTGATGAGGCCGCGGCCCGCGCTGCCGGCGAGTATGCCGGTGGGGTGCTGCGCGAGACCGGACTCGAGGTGGTGGAGGTGCCCGCGACTCACCGGGGCGTCACCCACGCCGCCTACGTCGCCACCGTCCCTGGGAAGGCCGACGGGACCAACGCCGTCGTCCTCGTGGCGCACTATGACTCCGTCGAAGGCTGCCCGGGCGCCGACGACAACGCGAGCGGGGTCGCCGCGGCGCTCGAGATCGCCCGCGTGCTCCCGTGCGAGGAACTGGCGCTCGATGTGGTGGTCGCCGTGGTGCCCTTCGAGGAGGATCCCGGCGGGCTTGCCGGCGCGCGGGCCGTGGCGCAGTGGCTCAGTGAGGACGGCCGGGAGGTGGTGGTCGCCATCAGCGCCGAGATGCTGGGCTTCGCCACCGACGAGCCGAGGGTGGCTGGCGACCGCGGCAACGACCTGCTCCTGGTGGGCTACCCGGGCACCGAGGCCGTGATCGGCACCCTCGTGAGGGCCGCGAACGCGGTCAACCCTGGCTCGATGCGCGGCCTCCCGCTCCCGCAGGTGGTGCCCGAGGTGGAACGCTCCGACCACCGGGCCTTCCACGACGCAGGCTGGCCCGCAGTCATGGCCACCGACGGCGCCGAGTTCCGCAACCCGCACTACCACCAGCCCAGCGACACCCCAGACACGATCGACCCCCTCTTCCACCTGCGCTCCACGCAGGGCCTGGCCGCGGGGATCGCAGCCCTGGCACTCCAGGGTTGATCGCCCACCCTGCACAATGGGTGGATGAGTCTTGAGGATTTCCTTGCCCACGTCGAGCGCGGTCGGGCGGACATGCAGCCCGCGCCCGTGGCCATCGGCAGCAAGGTCTGGCTCGGGGCGGGGGTCACCGTCGTGCCCGGCGTCCCCGCGCGGTTCATCCGCTCCATCGACGAGATGGTGGGGCAGTGAGCAACGCGCCGCAGGCCGAAGTCAGGCGGATCGGAGAAGGTCTCCCGCTGGTCATGGTGCACGGCAACGGGGTCGACCACCGCCTGCTCCTGCCGCTTGAAGCGGCACTCGACATCGATGGGCTCGAGCGCCTGTACTTCGACCTGCCCGGCTTCGGGCAGACGCCCGCCCTCCCCGAACCCGGCGGGCTGCCCGAACTCGCGGAGTGGCTGGTGGGTCACGTGCGCGGGCTGGTCGGGGACCAGCCGTTCGCGCTGCTCGGCAACTCGCTGGGCGGCCTCCTCGTGCGGCACCTGCGCGCCCAGTTTCCCGGCCAGGTGTGCGGGATCGCGATGCTCGCGCCCGTCGTCGACCCGGTCGAGGAGCACCGCCGCCAGCCCGAGTTCCGCGTGCTCGAGCGCGACGACGCGCTGCTTTCCTCGCTCGACGAGGACGACCGCGAGGCGTTCACCGAGATGGCCGCCCGCCAGACGCGGCCTGGGTGGGAGATCTTCTCGGAGTTCATCATCCCCGGCATCCGCAGCGGTGATTCGGACGCGTTCGACAGGCTGGGGGAGCGCTACGTCCTACCCGATCCCGATCAGGCGGCTGGGCCGTTCGAGGGGCCCGCGCTGATCGTCACCGGGCGGCAGGATCACATCGTCGGCTACGAGGACCAGTTCGCGCTCCTCGAGCGCTACCCGAACGCGACCTACGCGGCCCTGCACTCATGCGGGCACAACGTGCACGTGGACCAGCCGGAACTGACCCGCGAGTTGGTGCGCAGTTGGGCGCACTCACTCCTGGCTGACTGATAAGCCGGAGGTGTCGGTCGTCCGTGGGAAGCCCTTCGGGAAGAGGCTCGCGCTCCGCGATTGCGTAGGGTGTATCCGGGATCTGGTAACAAAACCGTCGTTCGGAATCCGTGGGGATCCCTCTAACGGCGTCATGGATCCGCGAGACACAGCTTTGTTACCTGTCTTGGGTTGTCCACAATCCTCCGGCGCTCCTGTGACGGTCATGATCATCGACACCCACCTCGACCGGCGTCGCCTGAGACCGGGCGTAGTCTGGGCGCCGTGCTTCCCGCCCCCACCGCACGCCTGCGCTTCCGCGAGATGACCGTCGATGACTTCGACGCCATGGCCGCCCTCCTCGGCGACCCCGAAGTCATGCGCCATTACCCGCGGCCCAAGACGCGCGAGGAGGCGCTGCGCTGGATCGAGTGGTCGCAGGCCGGCTACGCCCAGCATGGCCACGGCCTGTGGGTCATCGAGACCCACGACGGCGAGTTCATCGGTGACTGTGGGCTCACCTGGCAACCCGTCGACGGGGAACTCGCGTTGGAGGTCGGCTACCACGTCGTGCCCGAGCACCAGCACAAGGGCTATGCCAGCGAGGCCGCGCGGGCCTGCGTCGACCACGCCTTCCACGTGCTCGGCAAGGATCACGTCGTGGCGATCATCAACCCCGACAACGCGCCCTCGCGGCGGGTCGCCGAGCGCATCGGCATGGAGGTGGAGCGGGCCACGGCCGACAAGTTCGGCCTGCCCGTCGTCGTCTACGGGATCCGGGAGCCCCGAACTCCCCGCTGATGCCGAAGCGTTGTGCGAGAGTTGTTCGACCACACGAGAGGGGATCGTCAACGATGACCGAACCGATTCTGCTGTCCGTCGAGGACGGCCTGGCCCGCGTCACGCTCAACCGGCCCGAGCGGCTCAATGCGTTCAACGCGGCCATGGCCCGGGCCTGGGAGGGGGTCATCGGCGAGGTGATCGGCCGCGACGACGTGGGTGCGATGCTGCTGCACGGCTCCGGCCCGGCGTTCTGCGCCGGCGGCGACGTCGCGGACATGGCCACCACGATGAGCAGCGGAGCCGAACTCGAGGAACTCGCCCACCAGATCAACCGCGGCATCCTGGCGTTGACGGAATCGACGGTGCCCGTGGTGCTTGCCTCGCACGGCGCCACGGCCGGCGGAGGCCTGGGGATCTTCCTGTGCAGCGACTACGCCGTCGCCGGGCGGGGCGCGAAGATCGGCAGCCGCTACGCGAACATGGGGCTGACGCCGGACCTGTCGGTGACCGCGCAGCTCGCTCGCGCCGTCGGTGAGCGGCGGGCGCTGCAACTCGTCCTGACGGATCGGATGCTCACCGCGGACGAGGCGCTCGAGTGGGGCCTCGTCGCCGAGGTCGTCGACGACGCTGAGGTGCTTGCCCGAGCCGAAGAGGTCGCCCGGGGGTGGCTGGGCGGCGCCACCCGCGCCTATGGGCAGGCAAAGCGGCTGGTCAGGTCTGCGTCGGGGCGTTCCTTCGAGGAACAGTTGGCGACGGAGGCCCACTCGATCGGGGAGAGCTTCGAGACCGCGGACGCCAAGGGACGGATCGCGGCGTTCCTGGAGGCTTCGCGCCGCCGTCGGCAGGGCTAGCGATGGCCGAGCGCGTGCGCCCGGGGCCGTTCAGCGCCTACACGACCCCGGAGTTCTGGGACGACCCCCCCGGCTCAGGAAGCGGACCAACCAGTCGACCCCGCCGACGAGGGCGCCGATGACCAGCCCGAAGGCGAAGATCACGCCGATCGTCGTGAACACCTGCGCGTAGCCATGGGTGCCCACGTTGACGAAGCCGTGCGCACGACGATGTGGGTCAGCGGGTTGGTGATGTGGGATCAGCCGTTGACCACCGTCGTCGGCGCGAGCAGCACGCCAAGCCAGGCGAGGACGGCGTTGACGGGGGCGCAGCTGTCGAGCTACCTGTCGCTGGTGCCCATCATCAGCACGTTCATGATCGTGTTCGTGATGTTGGTGACCGTGCTGGTGGTGGCCCTGCTCGTGACCACCATGCTGGTGCAGACGCGCCGCGAGCTGGGCATCAAGAAGGCGGTGGGGTTCACGAACCGTGAGCTGAGCGTCCAGACGCGCTGGACCTACCTGCCTGCCATCGGGATTGGTGCTGCGGCCGGTGCCGTGGCGGGGGCCTTCGCACTCAGCCCGCTGCTGCAGGTACTGCTGGGGCAGATCGGCGTCGTGAAGGTCGGCGTCGCTGCCAGTTGGGTGATGACTGCGGGGATCGCCCTGCTCGTGGTTGCCATCGGTGTGGCCGTGCTCTGGGCGTCGTCGCTGCGGGTCGGCCGGGTCAGCGCCTACGCGCTCGTGACGGAATGAGCGCAGAGACCGGAGGCGTTGCCGACGCTGTGTCCGCCCCGTCTAGTCTGGGGAGACATGACGATCCATGGTGGGCACCCCTTCGCCGAGGCATTCAGCGAGCCTGAGCGTCGCTTCCGGGGGCGGCTCGCCTCGCGCGTGACGCTCTGGACTGCCGGGGAGGGGAGCAATCGGGCGGGCCTGACGGTCAGCTCGCAGTTGGTCGCGATGGGCGACCCCTGGCGGGTGGTCGCCGTCCTCAACCCCGACGCGGAGCTCACCGAGCAACTGCTGGAGACCGGCCGCGCCGCCATCAGCACGCTCTCCCCGGGGCAGCACGCGCTGTCCGACGCCTTCGCCGGAGGGCCCGCGCCTGGAGGCCCGTTCCGCCTGAGCGAATGGGAACAGACCGAGTGGGGGCCGGTGCCGGCGGGCCAGCCCACCTGGGCGGGGGTGAGGCTGGAGGGCGTGGTGGAACTGGGCTGGCAGCAGTTGGTCACCTGCGCCATCGCGCACGTCGTCATCGACGATGCGGACGAGCCCCTGGTCAACCATCGCGGGCGGTTGAGGGGCCTCGACCTGGGCTGACCGCTCCCACGGCTCGACCTTGGCCTCGCCATAATGGGCCCATGCGCACTGAAGCGGAGAACACGGCGCTGGCCGCCTACGACACCGTGGCCGAGGCCTACGCCGAGACCTTCCC
>DURG01000184.1 GCA_012837465.1 Propionibacterium sp.
CCCCTTCTCCGTGTGGCTGGTTGGTTACTTGCCGTCGCCCTTGAACATCGACGCGATGAGGTCGCGGTTCAGCTGGGAGATGGACTCGAGCGGGATGCCCTTCGGGCAGACCGCTGCACACTCACCGATGTTGGTGCAGTTGCCGAAGCCCTCTTCGTCGTGCGCGGCCACCATCGACTTCACGCGGCGGTAACGCTCAGGCTGGCCCTGGGGCAGCATCGCGAGGTGCGTGATCTTCGCCGAGGTGAACAGCATGGCGGAGCTGTTCGGGCAGGCCGCGACGCAGGCGCCGCAACCGATGCAGGTGGCGTTGTCGAAGGCGGTGTCCGCCTCGCGCTTCGGTGCCGGGGTCGCGTGCGCGTCCGGGGCCGAACCGGTGTTCGACGAGATGAAGCCGCCGGCCTGGATGATGCGGTCGAACGCCGTGCGGTCGACGGCGAGGTCCTTGATCACCGGGAACGCGCCAGCGCGCCACGGCTCGATGTCGATCGTGGCCCCGTCCTGGAAGGAACGCATATGGAGCTGGCACGTGGTGGTGCGGAACTCCGCGCCGCCGTGGGCGATGCCGTTGATGACGACGCCACACATGCCGCAGATGCCCTCGCGGCAGTCGTGGTCGAACGCCACCGGCTCCTCGTTGCGCTCAGTGAGCTTTTCGTTGAGGAGGTCAAGCATCTCCAGGAAGGACATGTCCTCGGACACGCCGTCGATGTCGTAGTCGACCATCTTGCCGGCCGCGTTGGGGCCGGCCTGACGCCAGATACGTAGCTTGAGCTTCACTTGTAACTCCGTTCCACCAGCTTGATGGCGTTGTAGACGAGGGGTTCGCGGTGCAGCACGGGCTTGCCGCCCTCGCCGCCCCACTGCCAGGCACCGACGTAGAGGAACTCGTCGTCGTGACGCAGCGCCTCGCCGTCCTCCGTCTGGGATTCGGCGCGGAAGTGGCCGCCACACGATTCCCGACGGTGGAGCGCGTCGATGCACATCAGTTCACCGAGCTCCATGAAGTCGGCCACGCGGCCGGCGCGCTCGAGGGCCTGGTTGAAGTCCTCGTTGACGCCGGTGACCCGGACGTTGCTCCAGAAGTCCGCACGCAGGTCGCGGATCATGCCGATGGCCTTCTTGAGGCCCTCCTCGGTGCGCTCCATGCCGCAGTACTCCCACATGATGTTGCCGAGTTCCTTGTGGTAGGAGTCCACGGAGCGGGTGCCCTGGATGCTGAGCAGCTTCTCGATGCGGCCACGGGCTGAATCCAGCGCCTCGACGACCGCCGGGTGGTCCTGCTCGATCTTGTCGAACGGGGCGCCAGCCAGGTAGTCGTTGATGGTGTTGGGCAGCACGAAGTAGCCGTCGGCGAGGCCCTGCATGAGCGCCGAGGCGCCCAGGCGGTTCGCGCCGTGATCCGAGAAGTTCGCCTCACCGGTCACGTACAGGCCGGTGATGGAGGACTGCAGGTCGTAGTCCACCCACAGGCCACCCATGGTGTAGTGCACCGCCGGGTAGATGCGCATGGGCGTCTCGTACGGGTTCTCACCCGTGATCTGCGCGTACATGTCGAAGAGGTTGCCGTACTTGGTCTCGACGGCCTTCTGGCCCATGCGGTTGATCGCATCGGAGAAGTCCAGGTAGACACCACGGCGCATCTGGCGCTCATTGCCGTCGACGTCACGCTCGACGACGGCGGGGCCGACGCCGCGGCCCTCGTCGCACATGTTCTTCGCCTGGCGCGACGCGATGTCACGGGGAACCAGGTTGCCGAACGCCGGGTAGATGCGCTCCAGGTAGTAGTCGCGATCCTCTTCGGGGATCTGGCGCGGATCCTTGTCGCAGTCCTCGGCCTTCTTGGGCACCCAGATGCGGCCGTCGTTGCGCAGCGACTCCGACATGAGGGTTAGCTTCGACTGGGTCTCGCCGTGCACCGGGATGCAGGTGGGGTGGATCTGCGTGTAGCAGGGGTTGGCGAAGTACGCGCCCTTGCGGTGCGCGCGCCACGAGGCGGTCACGTTGCAGCCCATCGCGTTGGTCGACAGGAAGAACACGTTGCCGTAGCCACCGGTGCCGAGGACGACGGCGTCTGCCGTCCATGCCTCGACCTTGCCGTTGATCATGTTGCGCGTCACGATGCCGCGGGCGCGGCCGTCGACGACGATCAGCTCGACCATTTCGTGGCGGGCGTACATCTTCACGGTGCCGGCCGCGATCTGGCGCTCCAGCTGCTGGTAGACGCCGATCAGCAGCTGCTGACCCGTCTGGCCACGGGCGTAGAAGGTGCGCTGCACCTGCACGCCGCCGAAGGAGCGGGTGTCGAGGAGGCCGCCGTACTCACGGGCGAAGGGCACGCCCTGCGCCACGCACTGGTCGATGATGTTGGCCGAGACCTCGGCGAGGCGGTAGACGTTGGTCTCGCGGGCGCGGTAGTCGCCGCCCTTGACCGTGTCGTAGAACAGGCGGTGCGTCGAGTCGTTGTCGTTGCGGTAGTTCTTGGCGGCGTTGATGCCACCCTGGGCCGCAATGGAGTGGGCCCGGCGCGGGCTGTCCTGGTAGCAGAAGTTCAGCACGTTGTAGCCGGCCTCGCCGAGCGTGGCGGCAGCGGCGCCACCGGCCAGGCCGGTGCCGACGATGATGACGCTGAGCTTGCGGCGGTTGGCCGGGTTGACGAGCTTGGCTTGGAACTGACGCGTCTTCCACACCTGGTCGATCGGGACGCCCTGGGGTGCCTTCGTGTCGGCGATGTCCTCACCGACGCTCCAGAAATCGGTCGCCACGGGGGCGGGTGCAGTGGTCTCGGTCATCCGATGACTCCAATCAGGACAGCGAGCGGCATGATCATGAAGCCGACGAACAGGACAGCCGCCACGATGATGGCGAGCACGTTGAGCAGCTGGCGCGACTTCGCGCTCAGGTTGCCGCCCAGGGTCGCGAACGCGCTCCAGAAGCCGTGCCGGATGTGCATGACGATGAGCACCATGCAGATCGCGTAGAGCACGACCATCCACCACAGGCTGAAGCTGGCCAGCACCATGCGGTGGGGCTGGTCGCCGCTACCACCGGCGCCGAGCGAGCCCGGCACGATGGTGAACTGGATGAGGTGGAAGATGAGGAAGGCGGCGATGATGATGCCGCCCCAGCGCATGGTGCGCGAGGAGTAGGTCTGGACCTTCTTCTTCTGGTTCGAGTACTTGTCGCCACGCTGCGCAAGCGTCTTCGCCGAGAGGGATGCCGCGGACCAGATGTGCAGGATGACCGACGCCAGCAGCACGAAGCGGAACACCCAGATGAAGGTGCCCGCCGGCATGATCGGGTACAAGATGCCGCCGTCGTCGGTCTTGCCCTTCAGCCAGTGCGCGTAGTGATCAAACGCGTGGAAGTTGTCCGCTTGATAGAACATCTTCAAGTTGCCGTACATGTGCATGAGGAGGAAGCCGATCATGATCAAGCCGGTCACCGCCATGATGACCTTCTTCACGACCGTGCTTCGCCTCGCACGTGAATGAATGGTGAGATTTGTTGCCACGGCGACACTCTAGCCAACTGGGGACCCACTGTGTGCCAAGGGGGCAGGTTAACGGACAGCGCGTCCCCATATGCTATTTATGCGCACATTTCGTGACGAAATACCCAGTCAGTTGCGGGTCATTCAGGATCCGCGAGGAGGTCCGGGCGACGTTCGGCGGTACGCCGCCGGGCCTCCTCGAGCCGCCACTCGGCGATCTTGGCGTGGTGGCCGCTGAACAGGATCTCGGGCACCTCGCGGCCCCGCCAGACGGGGGGCTTGGTGTAGTTCGGGTACTCCAGCAGTCGGTGCTCCGGCGAGTGCGATTCCTCGACGAGGGATGCGGGGTTGCCGACGACGCCGGGCAGCAGCCGCACGACCGCCTCGATGACGGCGAGGGCCGCGACCTCTCCCCCGTTGAGGACGTAGTCGCCCAGGCTCACCTCGACGAGCTCGTAGCGCTCGGCGCAGTGGTCGATGACGCGTTGGTCGATGCCCTCGTAGCGTCCGCACGCGAACACGAGCCGCTCCCGCTGCGCCAGTTCGTAGGCCATGGCCTGGGTGAACGGGCGCCCCGCGGGGGTGGGCACCACGATCGTCATGGGCTGGGGAGCCGCCCCCTCGAGCGCGTCGAGCGCCTCACCCCACGGCTCTGGCTTCATCACCATGCCGGCGCCGCCGCCGTAGGGGGTGTCGTCGACGGTGTTGTGCCGGTCGTGGGTCCAGTCGCGCAGGTCGTGGACCGCCACATCGATGATGCCCTTGTCGATGGCCTTGCCCACCAGCGAGAGCTGGAGCGGGGCGAAGTAATCCGGGAAGATGCTGACGACGTCGAGCCTCATTCGACGTCCTCCAACAGCCCAGCGACGTCCGCGAGCTGCACGAAGCCGCCGTTGAGGTCGACGGTGGGCACCAGCGCCTGCACGAACGGCACCATGCGCTCCTCACCGTCGACCACGCACTGCAGCACGTCCTGGGCGGGCAGGTGCAAGACCTCGACGACGGTGCCGCGCTCGGCGCCGGTGTGGTCGAGAACCTTCAGGCCGACCAGTTGGCGGTCGAAGTACTCCTCGGGCTCGCTCGGCAGCTCGGCCGCCGGCACCCTGTCGTAGAGGAGTTCGCCGGTGAGCTTCTCGACGGCGGTGCGATCCGGCACATCCGCGAAGTGGACGATGAGCTTGCCCCGGTTCCACTTCACGGCGTCGACGGTGACGGGGCGGCGCCCCTCCCCCAGCCGCAGTGTGACGCCGGGCTGAAAGCGGCGCGCGGGCTCGTCGGTGCGCACGTCGATGAACACGTCGCCCCGGATGCCGTGCGCGCGACCGACGCGGCCGACGATGACTTCGATCTCACTCATGGGTTCCTTCACGTTGGTTGAGCCGACTGCCTCCGAGCCTGCGAGGAGCGCAGTCGCGTCGAAACCCCCAAGCCTTCTCGCGGGTTGCGATGAATACTTGGGGGTTTCGGCACGATCACGCTGCTTCCTTCGAAACGTTGGTTCGTTCCTCACGAACAGTCAGGACAGCGCGTACCTCGCAGGTGCTCGGCTCGACCAGCGGCGGTGTTCAGCGGCGGCGGGGCCGATCCACGTCGACGAAGTCGACCCGGATGCTCTCCTTGCCCGCCAACGCGCCCACGACGGTACGCAGGGCCTGCGCGGTGCGGCCCTGACGGCCGATCACCTTGCCCACGTCGTCCGGGTGCACGCGCACCTCGAGCAGCCGACCGCGGCGCAGGTCCTTGTCCCTGACGGTTACGTCGTCGGGATTCGACACGATCCCCGCAACGAGGTGCTCCAGGGCCTCGGCAAGCATGCTCACGCCTCTTCGGCGGGAGCCTCGGCCTCGGCCGGTGCTTCCTCAGCGGCTTCCTCGGCGGGGGCCTCCTCGGCCTTGGCCGCGGCGGCCTCGTCGGCAGCCTTCTTGGCAGCCTCCTCTTCGGCTGCCTTCTTGGCGGCTTCCTCGTCGGCCTTCTTCTTGGCCTTGGAGATGGCCGGCGCAGCGGCATCGGCATCCTCGGCCAGGGCGGCGGCGAACGCGGCCTCACGGTCGCGCGGCTCGGGCTGCGGGTCCACGCCGGAGGGCGACTTGTCGCCGGTGAACTGCTGCCAGTCACCGGTGCGCTTCAGGATGGCCACGACGGCCTCGGTGGGCTGGGCGCCAACGCCGAGCCAGTACTGGACGCGCTCGGAATCGACGCGGATCAGGCTGGGCTCGTTCTTCGGGTGGTACAGGCCGATCTCCTCGATGGCCTGGCCGTCGCGCTTGGCGCGCTCGTCGATGACGATGATGCGGTAATGGGGCGAGCGAATCTTGCCGAGACGCTTCAGACGAATCTTGGTAGCCACGTGTGTGGTGTCTCCTGTTGTGTGTGCCCCCGTGCGGGGGCTGTGTCGAAAGGTGCGGCGCGGCGTGTGGGGCACGTCGCACGTGAACCAAGGGGTCTCGTCCGAGCGCGTGAGAGGGCACACCCGGATGAGGTGCATCGGCCATTGTGCCAGAAACGCGCCTCGCATCCCAAAAGTGGCGGTGCGCATAGGATCGGGACGTGGAGATCAGCACGGATGACTTCGAGGCCCTCGTCGAGGAGGCCCTCGAGATGCTGCCCGCGCACCTGACCGAGAAGATCGACAACCTCATCTTCGTGATCGAGGACGAGCCCGAGGACGGTTCTGACTCGCTGGGCTGGTACGAGGGCACGTCGCTGACCGACCGGGGCGAGACCTACGGCTTCGGCCAGTTGCCGGACCGGATCGTGTTGTTCCAGGGCCCCCTCAGCCGCATGTCCGCGGACGAGGACGACCTCTACGACGAGATCTGGATCACGCTCGTCCACGAGTTGGGCCACTACCACGGCATCGAGGAGGAGGCCCTCCACGAACTCGGCTGGGGCTAACCGCAGACGCTCGCCACCTCGCCGGCGAACACCAGAGGCTGTCCCCCACCGCAGAACGCCTTGCTGACCGCGGGCACGATGCCCGCGCCCTGCTCGACGGCGGGGGCCTGGCCGAAGGTGCGCGTCGCGCCCAGCAGGGATTCCCAGGCGGTGGGCGCGCGGACCGCCTCGACGCGGGTGTCGTCGGGGTCGAGGCCGGCCTGCTCCGCGGCGTGGCGGAAGAACTCGTCGCGGCCCATGACGCCGTCGACCAGGCCCTTGGCCTGCGCGGTCTCCGGGTCGAACATGAAGGCGCCCAACTCGTTGACGATCGTCTCCGCGGGAATGCCGCGGTGGCTGCTGACGTGCTCGACGAAGTTGTCGTACTCGACCTCGAGCCCGGCGGTGTAGTTGGCCCTCTCCTCATCGGTCATGGGCCGGTACGGGTTGCCGAAGTCCTTGCCCTTGCCTGCGGAGAGGTATTCCTGCGTGATCCCACCGGTGGTGGTGACCCCGGATTCGAGGATGTTGCCGGTGGTGCCGACCACGCCGTCGTACTGGGTGAAGGGCCCGAAGATCACGCCGATGGAACCGATCAGGGTGCCGTGGTCGGAGATGATCTCATCGGCCGTCGCGGTGGCGTAGACGCCGCCGGAGGCGGACATCGAGGTCACGTGCACCAGCACCTTCTGGCCGGTGCGCTCCTGGTAGCGCTCGACCGCGTCGCTGATGGCGCGGGAGCCGCCGATGCTGCCGCCGGGGGTGTTGACCAGCAGGATGAGCCCCGAGGCGTCATCCGCGCCGAGGCCGTCGATCTCTTGGGCGATCTCGTTGCCATAGCTGCCCGCAGTGAGGAGGGCACCGTCTGAGGCATCAGAGAGGATGGCGCCGGAGACGTTGATGGCGCGCAGCTTGCCGGTGCCGCTGCCCCAGATGGTGTTGAGGTTGGTGGTGGCGGTGCCGCTGGCCGTCGGGGTCATGGTGGCCAGGCTTGTCACCATGAGGATCAGCGTGGCCAGTGAGGTGACCAGCAGCATGGCTCCGAGTCCCAGGCCGAAGCCGATCCCTCGCCCGAACCCGCGGGCGAACCCGTGCTTCTTCGTCTCGACGAACTGCGGCGCCATCGGCGCCGGCAAGGGCTGCTGCGCGGCCTGCTGGTGGGCGGCGGGCGTCGGCTCAGGGTTCGGGGTGGGCGCCGACGGCGGGGGGAAGTTGGTGTCACTCACGGGAAGCCTCCTGGGGTCCCCTCCAGCGTAGCGGGGCCTCAGTCCAGGACGATGCCGCGCAGGATCCGGGCAACTGGACGCTGGATGGTGGCCAGGGCGCGGCGCGGGTCGTCGTCGAGCACGATGAGATCCGCGCTGGCGCCGGGCTCGAGGCTGTTGGCGCCCAGCCAGGACCGGGCACGCCAACTGGCGGCCCCCACCGCAAACTCGCGGCCGCCGATCTCCGCCAGGGCCTCGATCTCGTCGCGGATCCGGCCGTGCTCGACCACGGTGCCGGCGTCCGTCCCGGCATAGACCGGCACGCCGGCTTCGACGGCCTTGCCGATGGTCTCCTTGCGCCGCCGGTAAAGGTCGTCCATGTGGGCGTGGTAGGTGGGGAACTTCTCCTTGGCCGGTGCGGCGTACATCGGGAAGTTGTCGAGGTTGATCATCGTCGGCACCAGCGCGGTGCCGCGGCGGACCATGTCCTCGATGCCCTCGTCGCTGAGCCCGGTGCCGTGCTCGATGCAGTCGATGCCGGCGGCCACCAACTCGTGCACGGCCTGCTCCCCGAAGCAGTGGGCCGTCACGCGGGCGCCCTCCTCGTGGGCTACCTCGATGGCCTGCCGGGCGACATCCGCGGGCCACAGCGGCGCGAGGTCGCCGACGCTGCGGGCGATCCAGTCCCCCACCAGCTTGATCCAGCCCTCACCGGAACGGGCTTCCAGGCGCACCTGTTCGACGAGTTGCTCGGGCTCCACCTCGACGCCGAGGTGGCGGATGTAGCGGCGGGGCCGCGCGATGTGTTGGCCGGAGCGGATGAGCCGCGGCAGCCCGTCGTCGTCGTGGACCCAGCGGGTGTCCGACGGCGAGCCGGCGTCGCGCACCAGCATGGTGCCGGAGCGTAGGTCCTGCAGCGCCTGCGAGCGGGCGGTCTCCTCGCTGACCGCACCCTCGACGCCCAGCCCGATGTGGCAGTGGGCATCGACGTAGCCCGGCACGATGAACGCGTCGCGGGCGATGGTCGGTGCGCCGGGGACGGGTTCCTCCGTGAGCACGCCGTCGGCGATCCAGAGGTCGCGCGGCTCTGCGGCGGGCAGGAACGTGCCGTGGATGTGGAGGGGCTGGGTCACGGTTGCCTCCGGGGTCAGAACTTGGGCTTGTTCTCGTCGAACATCTTCTGGAGTTCGGGTGGCAGCTGGAAGTCGTCCATGCTCTGCGGCACCTCCGGGGCCTTGGGCTGGGGCACGGGACGGTTGGCGCCGGCCGGGCGCGCGGTGCCGCGGCGGCCCTTCTTGGCCTTCTGGTTCTGCTGGCGCTTCTGCTTGCGGCCACCACCCATACCGGGCATGCCAGGCATGCCGGGCATCCCGCCGGGGCGGCCTCCCATGCCCGGGAAGCCCCCGGCCATCGACTCCATCATCTTGCGGGCGTCGACGAAGCGGTTGACCAGCTTGTTGACGTCGGAGACCTCGACGCCGGCGCCGCGGGCGATACGGGCGCGGCGCGAGCCGTTGAGGATGGAGACGTCGTCGCGCTCCTTGGGCGTCATCGAGAAGATGATGGCCTCGATGCGGTCGATCTCGCGCTCGTCGATCTCGTTGATGGCGTCCTTGAACTGGCCGGCGCCGGGCAGCATGCCGAGGATCTTCGACATCGGCCCCATCTTGCGCAGCTGCTGCATCTGCGAGAGGAAGTCCTGCAGGCCGAAGGAGTTCTTGCTCATCAGCTTCTCGGCCGCGGCCCGCGACTGTTCGGCGTCGAAGGTCTTCTCCGCCTGCTCGATGAGGGTCAGCACGTCGCCCATGCCGAGGATGCGCGAGGCCATCCGATCCGGGTGGAACATGTCGAAATCGGTGAGCGCCTCGCCGTTGGAGGCGAACATGATGGGCTTGCCGAGCACGCGGGCGATCGACAGCGCGGCACCACCGCGGGCGTCGCCGTCGAGCTTGGTGAGCACCACCCCGTCGACGCCGACGCCCTCGTTGAACGCCTTGGCTGTGTTGACGGCGTCCTGACCGATCATGGCGTCGACCACGAACATGGTCTCGTCCGGGTTGACCGCGGCCTTGATGTCGGCGGCCTGCTGCATGAGCTCGGCATCCACGCCGAGGCGCCCGGCGGTGTCGACGATCACGACGTCGTAGAGCTTGGCCTCGGCGTGCTCGATGGAGCGGCGGGCCACGTCGACGGGGTTGCCGACGCCGTTGCCGGGCTCCGGCGCGAACACGTGGACCCCGGCGCGCTCGCCGACGATCTGCAGCTGCTGGACGGCGTTGGGGCGCTGGAGGTCCGCGGCCACCAGCAGCGGGGTGTGCTTCTCCGACTTCAGCCACTTGCCGAGCTTGCCCGCGAGCGTGGTCTTGCCCGCTCCCTGGAGGCCAGCGAGCATGATGACGGTGGGAGGGCGCTTGGCGAACCGGATGGCGCGCGCCTCGCCGCCGAGGATCGAGATGAGTTCCTCGTTGACGATCTTGATGACCTGCTGCGACGGGTTGAGCGCCTTCGACAGTTCGGCATCGAGCGCCCGGGTCTTCACGGAGGAGACGAACTCCTTGACGACGCCGAGGTTGACGTCGGCCTCGAGCAGCGCGATGCGGATCTCGCGCATCGTGGCATCGATGTCGGCCTCGGTGAGGCGGCCCTTGGCGCGCAGCCCCTTGAACACCGACGCGAGGCGGTCCTGCAGAGTGTCAAACACTTCGGTCTATTCCTTCGAGATGGGAGGCAACCTGATCAGGATACCCAACCCGCGGCTGCACCCCGTTCCCCTGCTCCATCGAAAGCGGCGGCCAGATATCGGGTCCCGAGTGCCTCGCGGCCCCCACAGCAACCCCCGACACGGCATTCCGCGAGGTGTACCAGGGACAACAACCTCACACCATCCATCCGTGTCAGATGAATCCAACACCCCTGCGTGCCCATGACGGTCCCTCGATACGCCGCTGGAAAGGCCAGGTCATCGCAAAAGCTTGGCCACGCAGGCAGTGCCTTTCATCGGCACTCGGGACCCGAACCGCGGCTGGTCGAAGGGCCGCTGTGGATAACTTTGACCGGTTGTCGGTGGAGCCGTGCAGGATGGGGGCATGAGCGATGAAGCACTCGACATCCTGCGGCAACTGACCGGCAACGACGACGCGCAGTTCCATCCGGGGCAGCGCGAGGCCATCGAGGCGCTCACCGAGCACGGGCGCCGGGCGCTGGTGGTGCAGCGCACCGGGTGGGGCAAGTCCGCGGTGTACTTCATCGCCGCGCTGCTGCGCCGCCGGGCCGGGCACGGGCCCGCACTGATCATCTCCCCACTGCTGGCGCTCATGCGCGATCAGGAGGCGGCCGCCCGGCGCGCGGGGGTACGAGCGGTGGCGATCAACTCGGCCAACGTGACCGAATGGACCCAGATCGAGGAGCGCTTGGCGGAGGATTCAGTGGACGTGTTGTTCGTCTCGCCGGAGCGCCTGGTCAATCCCCGCTTCCGGGCGGAGCAACTCCCCCGCCTGCTGGAGCGCGCCGGCCTCCTGGTGATCGACGAGGCCCACTGCATCAGCGACTGGGGCCACGACTTCCGGCCCGATTACCGGCGCCTGCGCACGCTCATCGAGGAACTCCCCGACGGCGTGCCGGTGCTGGCCACCACCGCGACGGCGAACCAGCGCGTCGTCGACGACGTGGCCGAGCAGATGGCCGCCGGCGGCCATGAGGTGTTCACGCTGCGCGGCGGGCTGGCTCGTGAGTCGCTGCGGCTGGGCGTGCTGGACCTGAAGACCGCCTGGCGCCGGCTCGCCTGGCTCACCCAGCACCTCGACGAACTGCCCGGCAGCGGCATCGTCTACTGCCTCACGGTGGCCGCCGCCGAGGACACCGCAGCGGCGCTACGGGAGACGGGCCACGAGGTGCTCCCCTACACCGGCCGCACGGATGCCGCCGAGCGCCTCGCCGCGGAGGAGGCGCTGAAGGGCAACGAGGTCAAGGCGCTCATCGCCACTTCTGCGCTGGGCATGGGTTTCGACAAGCCGGATCTGGGATTCGTCGTGCACCTCGGCGCACCCTCGTCGCCCGTGGCGTACTACCAGCAGGTGGGCCGCGCCGGGCGCGCCACCGATCACGCGGATGTGCTGCTACTTCCCGGCCCGGAGGACCGTGACATCTGGCACTTCTTCGCCACCAACGCCATGCCCACCGAGGAGAAGGCCTCCGCGATCATCGGGGCGCTTGCGGAGGAGGGACGGCCGCTCTCCACCCCCGCCCTCGAGGCACGCGTGGACATCCGCCGGACCCAACTGGATCTCCTCCTGAAGGTGCTCGCCGTCGACGGGGCGGTCGAGGCCGTCCAGGGCGGATGGGTAGCCACCGGGCAGGCATGGACGTACGACCAGGAACGTTATGACCGCATCGCTGCCGCCCGCCTGGCCGAGCAGCAGGCCATGATTCGGTATGAACAGTTGCCCGCGGGCAGCTGCCGGATGGAGTTCCTCACGGCGGAGCTGGACGATCCCACCGCTGCCCCGTGCGGACGCTGCGACACCTGCGCCGGGATCTGGTACCCCACAGAGGTCGCCGTCGAGGCGGCCGAGCAGGCCCGCAGCTCGCTGGATCAGGTGGGCGTGCCCATCCCCCC
>DURG01000185.1 GCA_012837465.1 Propionibacterium sp.
CCGATTCTCACATGAGGGAGGTGAGGGATCAGCCCTCGAAGGCAGCCTTGATGTTCTCGTTCATCGCGGTCCAGGCCTCTTCAGGGGTGGCCTGGCCGTTGATGATGCTGACCTCGGCGCCGCCCCAGAACTGCCACACGGCACCCATCTCGGGGATGGCGGGCATGGGCTGGCCGTCCTTGCCGGCTTCGCCGAAGCCGGCGAGCAGCTCGTCGTCGACGGCGTCAGCGGACTCGGTCAGGGCGGGCAGGCGACCGCCGAGCTCGTACAGCTTGTCCTGGGCTTCCTTGCCGGCCATGTAGTCGATGAACTGACCCGCGAGGATGGCGTTCTCGGACTGCGAGGCGAGGAAGACGCCCTGGGCGCCCACGAACGGGGCGGAGGGCTGGCCACCGGCGGACGGGATCGGCAGGACGGAGATGTCCATGCCGGCGTCGGCGAACTCGGTGGTCCACCACGGGCCGGTGATCATGTAGGGGGACTTGCCGTCGAGGAAGGCCTGCTTGGCCTGGTCGCCGCCCATGGAGACGGACACGACGCCCTCGTCGGCGAGCTTCTTCAGGTACTCGGCGAACGCGAGGCCCTCGGGGCCCTCCATGCCGAGCTCAGCGGTGTAGTCGCCGTTCTCGTCGGTCTTGAAGACCGGGGCGCCGAACGAGGTCTGCACGCCGTACAGGTGGAAGGCGTCGCCGTCCGGGCCCTGCTGGATCACGACGGGGAACTCGGCACCCTCGGTGGCCTTGCCCTGCTCGATGAGCTCGTCGAAGGTGGCGGGGGTGTCCTGGACCATGGCGTTGTTGCGCACGAGGCCGACGTTCTCCAGGGCGTAGGGCACGCCGTAGAGCTGGCCCTCCTGGGTGAAGGCGCGGGTGGCGACCTCAGCGAAGGCGCCAGCCTTGTCGCCGAGCTCGACGGGCGAGATGACGCCGTTCTTGACGAGGTCACCGGTCCAGTCGTGCGCACCGACGATCAGGTCGGGGCCCTGGCCGGTGGGGGCCTGGGCGATGAAGTCGGTCTTGATGTCCTGCGAAGGCTTCTGGACGACGTCCAGGGTCACGCCGGTGGCGGCCTGGAAGGTCTCGCCGAGGGCCTTGAAGCCGTCGATGCGGGTCTCGTCGACCCAGACGGTCAGGGTGCCGGCGGCCTCGGCCGGGGGCGCGGCCTCGGTGGTCTCGGAGGCGGCCGGGGTGGTCTCGGTGGCAGCCGGGGTGGTCTCGGTGCCGGCGGGCGTGGTCTCAGCGGGGGTCGTGGTGTCGGCGTCGCCGCCACAGGCGACCAGCGACAGCGAAAGCCCGACCGCAGCGGCGGCGAGGAGGCTCTTGCGCATGTGGGTACTCCTTGTTCGGTTTCCGGGCCGCTTCGGTGCCGACCCGCTGTATAGATAGTAACGGTTTTTGCAAGGCTTGCAACCTCGTTGCATAACAACTCGGTAACAAACTGCTGGACGAGCCTGACATCACGCTACCGGCGAGGCGCTGACAATGTGAATCGGATACTGTAAGGTCATTGCAAGGCGTTACAAAGTGTTGCAGGATGGACTGCAACGAATCACTCCAGGTGCGCAGGTCTCGAGGGAGAGGAGAAGGCGCGATGATCCCCCAAGGTGCCCGGCTGGCCGATCTGGCCAAGGCCGCGGGCGTGTCCACGGCCACCGTCTCCCGCGTGCTGAACGACAAGCCCGGCGTGGCCGAATCGACGCGGCAGGCCGTGTTGTCGGCCATCGAATCGCTCGGCTACCAGGTGGAGGACCACCGCGGGGCCGATGATGGCTTCATCGCCGTCATGGTCCCCGAGCTCGCCAATCCGGGCTTCGCCGCCTTCGCCACCGAACTGTCCCTGCAGCTGTCCGCCGCCGGCCGCCACATGATCATGTGCACCGCAGGCCCGGGCGCGCTCACCGAGGTCGCCTACCTCGACGCCCTGCTGGGCGTCGAGATCGCCGGCATCATCTCCGTGTCGGGCACGCTCGCGGACAAGCTCGTCTCGCACGAGCACTACCAACGGCTCGCCGCGGCGGGCGTGCCGGCGGTGTTCATCAACGCCTACGACCCGGACATCGACGGCTCCTTCTACTCCACCTCCGATGCGGAGGCCATCGCCATGTCGGTGGCCCACCTGCGCCAGTTCGGGCACGAGCGGATCGGGCTCGCCGTCGGCCAGCAGCGCTACCAGCCGGCCCAACGCAAGATCGACGCGTTCCTCGGCCTCGGCTTCCCGCGCTCGAGCATCATCTCCACCATCTTCAGCGTCGAGGGAGGGCAGGCGGCAGGGGCCCGCCTGCTCGACGCTGGGCACACCGCCATCATCTGCGGCTCGGACCTGATGGCGCTGGGCGCCATCCGCGAGGCCCACGCCCGGGGCCTGTCCGTGCCGGGCGACCTCTCCATCGTCGGCTACGACGACTCGGCGGTCATGGCGTTCACCGCGCCGGGGCTGACCACGGTCCGCCAGCCGGTGGCCAGGCTGTGCCAATCGGCCGTGGGCGCGCTCATGAGCGCCATCCGCGGGCTCCCCACAGATTCCACCGAGATGTTCTTCCATCCCGATCTCATCATTCGTCAATCAACAGGACCTCACCATGGCAGTTGAGTGGTGGCGCGACGCCGTCATTTACCAGATCTATCCCCGCTCGTTCGCAGACTCCACCGGTGACGGCTACGGAGACCTGCCGGGCATCGTCGAGCGGCTGCCGTACCTGAGACAGCTGGGCGTCGACGCCGTGTGGCTGTCGCCGTTCTACCTCTCCCCCATGGCGGACGCCGGCTACGACGTGGCGGACTACCTCACCGTCGACCCCCTCTTCGGCGACCTCGCCGACGCGCAGCGCCTGATCGAGCGCGCCCACGAACTCGACCTCCGCGTCATCGTGGACCTCGTGCCCAACCACACCTCGGACGAGCACAAGTGGTTCCGTCAGGCGCTGGTCAGCGAGCCCGGCTCGGTGGAGCGCGCCCGCTACCACTTCGTCGACGGCCGCGGCGAGGGCGGCGAACTGCCGCCCAACAACTGGAAGTCGATCTTCGGCGGCCCCGCGTGGACGCGCATCGACGATGCCGACGGCACCGGGGACCGCACGCAGTGGTACCTCCACCTGTTCGACGTGAAGCAGCCGGACCTCAACTGGGACAACGAGGAGGTGCGCCAGCACTTCGACGACGTGCTGCGCTTCTGGCTCGACCTCGGGGTCGACGGGTTCCGCGTCGACGTGGCCCACTCGCTGGTCAAGGCCGACGGCCTCCCCGACTGGGACGAGGAGCAGGCGATGCTCGACGGGCTCGTCGGCCCGATGTGGGATCAGGATGGCGTCCACGACGTGTACCGCCGCTGGCGCAAGATCCTCGACGAGTACGACGGCGACCGCAGCCTGGTCGCCGAGGCGTGGGTCGCGGATCCGGAGCGCCTCGCGCTCTACCTGCGCCCCGACGAGATGCACACGGCGTTCAACTTCGAGTTCCTCGACTGCCGCTGGGACGCCGCGGAGTACCGCGAAATCATCGCCAGCACCATGGCGGCCGACGAGGCAGTGGGCGCGCCCACCACGTGGGTGCTCAACAACCACGACGTGCTGCGCAGCGTCAGCCGCTTCGGGCTCACGGACCCGGGCTCAAGCCACGAGGGCCTCGGCTCCGAGGACGAGCAGCCCGACAACGAGGCTGGCCTGCGCCGTGCCCGCGCGGCCGCCCTCATGATGCTGGGCCTGCCCGGCTCGGCCTACGTCTACCAGGGCGAGGAGCTCGGCCTGCCCGAGCACACCACGCTGCCCGACGAGCTGCGCCAGGACCCGACGTGGTTCCGCTCCGGGTTCACCCGCGTGGGCCGCGACGGCTGCCGCATCCCAATGGCCTGGGAGGCGGCGGAACCCGCGCTGGGCTTCTCCCCCAACGGTGCGCGTTGGCTGCCCCAACCCGACGCCTACGCTGAGCTCGCCGTCGACCAGCAGGTCGGCGAGGACGGCTCCACGTGGGAGCTCTACCGCTCCGCGCTCGCTCTCCGCAAGGAACTCGCCCTCGGCCGAGGCACCCTGGAGTGGGTCGACGTGGCCGACGACGTCGTCGCGTTCGACAACGGTCCCGTGCGGGTGTTGACCAACGTGCTGGGTTCTCCCGTCGCCCTCCCCGAGGGCTGCGAGGTCCTCCTCTCGAGCACCCCGATCGACGACGGGATGCTCCCCACCGATGCCTCGGTCTGGCTGCGTACTTCCTGACGCCAGCCCGGGGAGGCCGAAAGATCCTCCAGTCCGTTGCGACACCGCGCGGGCTGGAGGATCTTTCGTTGACTACGACCATGGATCCGCCACGCCGGTGGGTCCCGAATGCCAGTGGAGGATCCGGCACATCCAGGCGGGACCCATTCGCCCTCTGCAAGTGGCAAATCACGTATCGCAGGGCGCTCCGGAAGGGCAGCTTCTCGCTGCCGCGGACGCCCGTCGAACCGGGTGGAGGATCCCGCGTCGTAGTCAACGACAGATCCGGTAGAAGTCCAGCCAGTGGAGGATTTGTAGTCGCCCCAAGGCAGCCAACCCAACGCCAGAAGCGTTTGCGTCGGGGCGGATCTCACCGCGGGATCAGCCGGGTAGTGGCAAGCCGAAACGCTGCGGGGGCCCTTCGTCGTTCGCTGGCGCTCACGCTCAGGGACCATGCCTAGGGGTTTCGACGCGGTCGCG